>JAUWXF010000177.1 GCA_030616475.1 Desulfobacterales bacterium | reverse complement strand
TTGACATGATGGGCACTAACGTCAGTTTCCAATTCAGAAATGAGCAATTTTTCGCAAGGTCAAGGAACTCAAGGGATTGCGCGGAGACGTACGTCGGTACGTCGCACAAGCGATTCCGCAGATTGACCCCAGAGGAATAGGCTTCGCATTCCACGGGGCAGGCGCCGAGATTGCGAAAAAGGGCCATTTCTGGATGGAAACCAGTTATCCTGCAAGACATGGCTTGCGCGCTGCTGCTACTTCATCCAGCCGTTTTACTTTGCAGCTTTTTGGTGCGTCATGCAGCAGGTCCGGGTCTTCCTTAGCCTCTTTTACAATGGCTTTGAATGCTTCAATAAACTGATCGATATCCTCTTTGGATTCTGTCTCAGCGGGCTCCACCATGATCGCACCCTGTACTACCAGCGGGAAGTAGACAGTGGGCGGATGAAATCCGTAATCCATAAGTCGCTTGGCCATATCCAGGGTGGCAACTTTGTGGGCCAGTTGATGTTTGTCGGAAAAGACGCATTCATGCATGCAAGGTCTGTCATAGGCAAGGTGCAAGGTTCCTTTTAACCTTTCTTTGATATAATTTGCGTTCAAAACAGCAAGCTGGCTCGCCTTTTTCAGATTCTTCGGCCCCATGCTGCGAATATAACTGTACGCCTTTATCATGACACCAAAACTTCCGTGAAAAGCTGCAACCTTGCCTACAGATTCAGGATAATTGTCTGAAAGGATATATTTGCCGTTTTCCTCAACCACGCGAGGAACAGGCAGAAATGGTTCAAGCTCATTCTTGACACATACAGGACCCGAACCGGGCCCTCCTCCTCCGTGGGGCGTTGAAAAGGTCTTGTGCAGGTTCAGTTGCATCACGTCAATCCCGATCTTGCCCATCTGTACAATGCCCATGACCGCATTTACGTTTGCACCGTCACAATAGACCAGCCCGCCTCTGGAGTGGACAATTTCGGCTATTTTTCGAATGTTTTCTTCAAAAAGACCGAGCGTGTTCGGGTTGGTTACCATAATCCCGGCTGTGTCTTCGTCCATCACCTCGGCCACGGCTTCGGCAGACAGGATTCCCTGTTCATTCGATCTTACAGGCACGGGACGGTAACCGCACAGAGCCGCACTGGCAGGGTTTGTACCGTGTGCAGTATCCGGGACAATGATCTTTGAACGTTGTGATCTCTTCTTTTTGTGAAAGGCGTGAATAAGGAGCATTCCGCAAAGCTCTCCATGGGCCCCTGCCGCAGGCTGAAGGGTGGTCGCGTCCATACCGGTGATTTCGGTAAGATATTGCTCGAGTTCAAACATCATCTTGAGCGCCCCCTGGCACAGCCTGGCCGGGAGCAGGGGATGAGCCCCGGTAAACCCTAAAAGGCTTGCCTGTCTTTCATTGGTCTTCGGACTGTATTTCATGGTGCATGAGCCTAACGGGTACATGCCGGTATCCACCCCGAAATTCCACTGGGACAGCCGGGTGTAGTGGCGTACGACGTCAACCTCGCTCAGATCCGGAAAGTCAGGGCCTTCGCCTGTAAGTTCCTGGTCCAAAGGGTGTGGTTCAACGTCGCGCCGGGGAAGGGAATATCCGCATCTCCCCTTTTTCCCTTTTTCCCAAAGCAACGGCTCATTAAGTATCAGGCCTGTGGTGCCTAAAGATTCTTTCATGACTTAACCTCCCAAACCCGGACAAGCCGGAACCAATAAAGAAGTGCCTAAAGTGAACTAAAGTGCCTAAAGTGCCTAAAGTTGAGGAATGCGCCTCCGGCGCAACCTGTTTTTAAGACTGACCACGCCGAAGGCGTGCACATTAACTTTAGCTCACTTTAGACACTTTAGGCACTTTAGCTCACTTATTATTGAATATAGCAAGAAATTTTCTGCCAGAAAAAACAGGAATTATAGAACTAAGCGCCTAACCAGGGCGTCCATGTCGTCCCTGGACCTGGTTTCCGTGACGCACAAAAGGTAGTGGTTGGCAAGTTCAGGATAGTAGGGAGCTAGCGATAGGCCTGCCACTATCTTTTTCTCCAGAAGGCGCTCGTAGGTGTCCTCAAAGCCCTTATGGAATTCCACTACGAATTCATTGAATGTAGGGCTGTCAAAGCGAATCTTAAATCCCGCCTTTTTCAGTTCGGATTTAAGATACTCGGCCTTGTCATGGTTGAGACTGGCCAGCTCCCGTATGCCGGTACCCCCGACAGAGGCCATGTACATGGCAGCCGCCAGGGCGCAGAGACTGTTGTTGGTGCAGATGTTGGAAGTCGCTTTTTCCCGGCGAATATGCTGCTCACGGGTCGCAAGCGTCAGGACAAAGCCTCTTTTTCCGTCCAGGTCTTTGGTTTGGCCAACGAGGCGACCGGGCAAGCTGCGCATGTACTTCTTTCTACTTGCGAGCATCCCGAGCGCCGGCCCTCCAAACGAACGGGGGATACCAAGGCTCTGACCTTCTCCGCACACAATGTCGGCGCCTTGACTCCCGGGATTTTTCAGGAGCCCGTAAGTAAGCGCTTCCGTAAAGGAAACGATAAAAAGGGCCTCTTTTTCATGAACCTTTTCCCCAATGGCCTGGAGGTTCTCAATGCATCCGAAAAAATTAGGTGACTGAATTGCGACAGCCGCAAGATCGTCCATTTCATCAAGCCCGGCAATATCGGTCACACCGTGATTGAGATAGTCAAGTTCCACAACCTCATAACCGGTGGGCTCAAAATAGGTTTGAACCACTCGACGATACAGGGGATGAATGAGACCGGACATGGCGACCTTGCTGCGCCTGGTCACCCGGATGGCCATGAGGAGTGATTCGGCCAGGGCCGTGGCACCGTCATAATGCGATGCGGTTGCCACTTCCATGCCCAGAAGCCGGACAGCAAGCGTCTGATACTCATAAATCGCCTGGAGTGTTCCCTGGCTCATTTCCGGCTGGTAGGGGGTATAAGATGTTACAAACTCGGAGCGACCCAAGAGGTAAGATATTGACGCCGGAATAAAGTGTTCATAACTACCTGCCCCCATGAACACTTTGTACTCCGGGGAGACTGCCATGCTGTGGGAAAGAGCTTCCATATGGTCGTTCAATTCCCACTCGCTCAACTGCTCCGGCAGATTGAGATCACCCTTCAAACGGCAATCCTCGGGGACTGTCGAAAAAAGGTCGTCAAGGTCTTCAACTCCCACAACCTGAAGCATTGAAGAAATATCTTCACTGGTATGAGGCAAGTAAAGCATTTATTCTGCTCCTTTCAGCTTTTCCAGGCAAACGATATTGGTCATGAGAGAGTCCATCTCAGATAGATCGCTCGGATTGACCTCAACGAACCATCCGTCGCCGTATGGACTTTTGTTTACCAGTTCAGGCGATTCTTCAAGGTCCGTGTTTACGGCAATAATTTCTCCGCTGACCGGCAAGTAACATTCGACAACGGCTTTGACTGATTCCACGGTTGCGAATTCTTCCCCCTGCTTAAAGGTATCACCCACCTGGGGCAGTTCCACGAAAACAATGTCACCGAGCTGATCCTGGGCATAGTCGTCAAGGCCGACCCTTACCTTATCGCCCTCAAGCCTGGCCCATTCATGATCTTCTGCATAGCGAATATCATCGGGCAAATTCAATTCACTGATTTCTTTCATGACCATCTCTCCCTTTTCTACATTGTTCTTGTAAATATCGCGGTGTTGATAGACTCTTGGATCTTTTAGTAATCGGATACTGGATGCTTGATGTTGGATACTTGTGAAAGGTTTATCGATTATCACATACTGCATCCGCATGCAAATACCACATTGAAATTTGACCAAAATTTGGAACTTTTGACAGCCGGATGCTCGATGCTGGTTTCTGCATACTGGATGATCCGTCTTGAATTAGCATTCGGTTACCAGTATCCAGCATCCAGCATCCAGAAACCAGCATCTGAACGTATTGCCCGCAAGATAAGAACTGGGAAGTTGACGAATCTTCTCAAGCCTGATACCGTCTATGCCTTTCATAGGGAATGGAGACTATTTATGAGCAAACTTCAACGAACCATTTTCTACGATCGGCACGTGGCCCTACGCGCCAAGATGGTGGAATTCGCCGGCTGGGAGATGCCAATCTTCTACCCCACCGGCATCGTGGACGAGCATCTGGCCACCCGCAAGAGGGCAGGGCTTTTTGACGTCTCCCACATGGGCCGGTTCATCGTCCGGGGTGCCGGGGCGTTAAGATTTCTTCAGCACGTTTTGAGCAACAACGCTGAAGCTCTCGACATCATAGCAGCAGGTGCTCAGTACACGCTCATCCCCACCGAAACCGGCGGGGCTGTTGACGATGCGTATCTCTATCGCTTTGTCGAAGAGGAGTATCTGTTGGTGGTCAACGCTGCCAACCGCGAGAAGGACTGGAATCACTTCCAGTCACTTCTAAAGAATTTCGATGACGTTGAGCTGATCGACCGTACCGGAGAGATCGCCATGCTTTCGCTCCAGGGGCCGAAGTCGCGCGACCTGATAGAAGAGATCATAGAGTCCGGCCCTCTCCCGGAGCCGATGCGAAACGCTGTCAGCATCGTCACAATCTCCGGTGCCGAGGTGAAGTTGGCCCGCACCGGCTACACGGGCGAGCCATTGTGTTTTGAGCTCTTCGCCGACCGAGACGACGGCCCGGTGCTGTGGGACCGGATCGTGACCAGGGGAGCAACCCCCATCGGCCTTGGCGCGCGGGATACGCTCCGCCTGGAAGCCGCCCTGCCGCTTTATGGTCATGAGCTGGGTGAAGACCCCGACGGCAAGGAAATCCCCATCATGGCCTGCCCTCTGGCGAAGTTCGCTGTGAGCTTTTCGCCCCTGAAAGGCGATTTCCTGGGCCGTGCGGAGCTGGCCAGGCAGCATGATGCGTTCAAGAAAATGGTGTTGCGCGATTACTCCCTCATCCATGACCTGCCGCGTGTGATCAAGCCGATCGCCGTGGCAGGGAGAGGCGTCGCCCGTGAGGGGGCCAGGGTATTTAAGGGCGACAAGCACGTCGGCTACGTCACCAGCGGCACGATGGTCCCGATGTGGGCCGTCGAGGGCGAGGGACTGGCCTCCGCGCAGATCGACCAACGTCAGTTGCGCTCCATCTGCATGGGCTATATCGACAGCGACATCATCGAGGACGACAAGCTCTTCATCGAGATTCGCGGCAAAGCGGTTGATGCCATGGTGGTGCCGTTTCACATGCGCTCCGAAGCCCCGCCGTATGCCCGTCCCGTTGTTTTCGATCACCAAATTCCTGATAAGGAACTCCCCACCGGCGATGGGCCTGCCAGTGCCCTCAGACTGCTAAAAAAGGCCGTGGAGAACACGCACTGGCGACAGCGAAAGTGCATCAACCTTATTCCGTCGGAGATGACGATCTCGCCGATGGCCCGGCTGCTGTCGGTGATGGACCCGGCCTTCCGCTACGCCGAGCACAAGAAGGCAATAGCATTTTACGATGCCGACATCTTCTATTACCAGGGCACCGATTTTATAGGTGAAGTCGAGCGGATGCTGGAAGAGGAAATGCAAAAATTCCTTGGCTGCGACAATGTCGAGACACGCCTGATCAGCGGGCAGATGGCCAACACCGCCGTTTTCAGCGCTATGGTCGACTATATCAATCGCGCTGACCGCAAGGTTGAGCCGCGCCGAATTCGCCGGGTGATGAACAACCATATCGGCAAGGGCGGCCACCTCAGCGCCCAGCCCATGGGCGCGCTGAAGGACTTTGTGGCCCTGGACCCGCGCACGGAGCGCCCGGCCGTGGTGAATTTCCCCGTGCTGGCCGACAACCGTCACAAGATCGATGTGCCGGCCACACTAAAATTGATCGATGAGTATCGGCCGGAGTTGATAATTTTCGGCAAGAGCATGGTCCTGCACAAGGAGCCGGTCGGCGAGATCCGCCGGTTCCTCGAGGCCCAGAACATCAACGCGGTGGTGATGTATGACATGGCCCACGTGCTGGGGCTCATCGGCCCGCACTTCCAGGAGCCGTTTGCCGAAGGGGCCGACCTGGTTACCGGATCGACGCACAAGACCTACTTCGGCACGCAACGCGGTGTGGTCGGCAGCCGTTTTCAGGAGCATGAAGAGCGTTACGCGCTTTGGGAGGCTTTGCTTCGGCGGGCCTTCCCAGGGTCGGTCTCCAACCATCACCCCGGCACGTTGCTCGGGCTGCTGATGGCCACTTACGAGATGAATTACTTCAAAGACGAATACCAACCCAGGGTCATCGCCAATGCCAAGGCATTCGCTCGGGGGCTAAAGGACTGTGGGTTGGATGTGGCAGGCGACCCGGCCATCGACTTCACCGAAACCCACCAGGTGGTGGTGGATGTGGGCTACAGCCGCGGGCCGGAGATTGCCAGCCGACTCGAAGCCAACAACATCATCTGCAACTACCAGGCGAACACTGACGAAGAAGGGTTTACGGCCTCCGGTGCTCTG
>JAUWXF010000310.1 GCA_030616475.1 Desulfobacterales bacterium | reverse complement strand
TAAGACCTGGTTGGCAGTACCGTCGTCTGCGGGTAGAGTTAAGGTAAAGCTTGCGCCAACATCCGCGTTGGAAGCGAGGGTAGTGGTAAAGCTGCCACCCGCGTTCGCGTCATGCAGGACGATTGTTCCTGCTTTGGCAACGGTTCCCGAACCGATAGTCAGGTCGCCGCCGTTAAGATTTATGTCACCCGTTGTCGTGATATCGGTATCGTCATTTTTCAGTGCGGTCGATTCCACCCAGGCAGTAGTAGCGCTGTTCCATCTTAAGGTGTTATTGTTGGTGGTGCCATTGCTGATCGTGCCGGTGATAGCATCCCACTGCGGATTCTCCCCAGGTCCCTTGGTCTTGAGGAAACGTCCGTCTGCGCCGGCTGCGAGAGTTTTCCACTTTGTTTCTGTTTTGTCAAAATAGAGGATATCACCCACAGCAGGTGAGATGGCAGCAATAGCGGTGAGGTCGGTTTCCAGGGGCTGCTTCTCATCATCCAGTTCATCGATTGCGACCTGGACGGTTACCGCGGCTATATTATCTTTTGGAACATTGGTGATTTTGGCGGCAGTGTAATCACCGCTATCGGCAGTGATGATTCCGGTGCGGCCGAAAACCGACTGTACATCGTTTAAGGAATCCATCTTCTCCCATTTTGAACCGTTGTATATAGCCCAATCGCCAACGGTAAACGCTATATCGCCGCTTCCGAGGTTCATGGTGCCGCCTACGTCCACGACCCAGTATTGTCCCGCTACCCCTGTTCCGTCCGCAAGGTTTGGGGTGTTAGTGGAAGCATTCCAGGTCCCTTGATAAACCAGGGCGCCGGTAATGCCGGAAAGAAAATCGGCCCGGCTCATTTTTTTGACGTTGGTTGCCGACGCATCATATATGGCCAAGGTGTCCGCACTGTCTACGGTGGATTCAGCAGTGAGGCCGTTAATGTCCAGGTTAAATGTCCTGTTGGCGGACAGATTGCCACCGCCGCTGATGCCGGTGCCCGCGGTCAGGGTCCGTGATTCCAGAACCAGGGTGCCGCTGGCGTTGGGAATAGTGATCGTCCTGTCGGCATCCGGATTTGTGACCGCCAGGGTGGTTTCAAAATCATTTGCGCTCCCCCCCTCAAAGATAAGAGGGGTTGCTCCCCGGATAACGCCGTTGACCGTTACCGTATCTGTTGCCACGTCTCCAAGTGTTGTGTCCCCGTCAACCGCAAGGTCATTGTTGATTGATGTGGTGCCGGAGGTTGAGCCGATATCAACAGTGGTTCCGGCGCCCGCGATATTCACCGTTGTGGCGTTGGTGTTAAAGAGACTGGCGGCGGCGGCGGCGGTGGTCAGGTCGCCGCCGTTGATTGCAACGTCCCCGTCAGTGGTGATATTGCCGGAATCGGCAAAAATAATATCTCCGGTTCCGTCCATGGTCAGGCTGTTGCCGTTCATGGTCATGGTGCGTGCTCCGGCGAGTGTGCCGTTGCTTGAGTAGATGTTAGTTGTGGCAGCCGTTGCCCAGCTCAAGGCGCCTGAGCCATCTGTAGCTAAGACCTGGTTGGCACTGCCGTCATCTGCGGGTAGAGTATAGGTGGTCGTCTGTGTCATGGCTGTATTGGGTTGCAAGACTACTGAATAGTCGGTTGCGCCTTGTTCGGAGTAGATGCTTAAATTTCCGTCCTGGCCATCTGAACCAGTGGTTAACGTACCTGTGGCAGTAACATTACCGGTTGTACCGCCATCTGCTACGGTCAATAATGTGTTTGTGCCGTCTCGAAGCGCGATTGTGCCGGTGTCAGCGACATCCATGTTGAAAGCTGTTGCAGTTGAGGTGATGTCACCACCGTTAACTGCTACATCTCCAGCAGTTGTAATATTACCTGAATCAGCAAAGACGATGTCTCCTGCGCCGTCCATGGTCAGGCTGTTGCCGTCCATGGTCATGGTGCGTGCTCCAGCGAGTGTGCCGTCACCGGAGTAGATATTAGTTGTGGCAGCCGTTGCCCAGCTTAGGGCTCCTGCACCATCTGTAGTTAAGACCTGGTTGGCAGTACCGTCGTCTGCGGGTAGAGTTAAGGTAAAGCTTGCGCCAACATCCGCGTTGGAAGCGAGGGTAGTGGTAAAGCTGCCACCCGCGTTCGCGTCATGCAGGACGATTGTT
>JAUWXF010000030.1 GCA_030616475.1 Desulfobacterales bacterium | reverse complement strand
TTTTGGGGAAAAGGTGTCAGGTTTCGGGTTTCAGGTGTCAGGATTGAGAAACTTAAAGAGCTGAAACCTGAACACTGACACCTGGCCATTGAACTCAATAACCAACAATCTTGATTTACACCCATGACCAGTGACAAATGACCGATGACCGATGACTATTTATGAAACGTTTTGTATCAAACTATAAGAAATGGCTGGGATACCTCCTCTTTGCTCTGATTCTGACAGTGGCGCTTTTGTACTTTCGTTTTCCTTCAGATGCACTGCGGGACTATGTGGAGGCAACAGCAGGCAGGGCAAATCCCCGCCTGGTTCTTTCGGTTGACCGCGTGGAACTCAGGTTCCCCATTGGTTTGAAGTTTGTGGAAACCGAAGTTGCCCTGAAAGATATGCCGGATAGAGTCATTCTCAGGGCAGATAGTCTTTTGCTCAAACCCCAGCTATGGTCATTGTTGCGGGGAGAATCCAAGTATTGCTTTGACTGCCTGGCGTATAAGGGTAAGGTAAGTGGATCTGTCTATATCAACAAAAATCGCACGAGACGTTTCATCGATACGAAAATTGAATTGAGGAATATTCGCATTGGGGATTATGCCTATCTTTCACACCTGATTGGCCGTCATGCAGAAGGAACCCTTGGCGGAACCGTCTCGTACAGAGGTCAGTACAACCTCCTGAGGGATGGCTCAGGAGAGGCAAATTTGAGGTTATCACACGGCAGGGTGGAACTTTTGCAGCCATTTCTTACCTTCGAGTCGATTGACTTTAATGAAATGGAAATCGAGATGGCTCTCAAGAAACAAGAGATAAACCTGACCCGTCTTGAACTAAAGGGGAAACAGTTGCACGGAACCTTGTCGGGAACCATAACGTTGAAAGAAGAATTTGCAAAAAGCAGCCTTGATCTCAAAGGCACGATTGAGCCGTTTGCAGGATTTTTCAAAAGCACCGAGGGCATCCGCGGTACTGTGGCGCTTTTCACAAAACGTCTTAAGAAGGGAACCTTTTCCTTTGTGGTTCACGGAACCCTGGGGGAACCCAGAATCGAATTCACATAACTCGATAATATAGGAATTTTATACCTATGACAAGATATTACCATACCATTTTCAACCTTCTTGTTCTGTCCATTATCATTTACATTGGTGTGGGTCTCTTCTACAGAGTCGTCCGTGCAAGGGTAAGGCAAGTCGATACAAAAACCTTTGTGGTGCAGCACATACCGGACGACAAAGGGCACCAGAAGCCGCCATTGGATGACTACCGGTTGATAGTTGACAGAAATATCTTTGGCTCTACAGACAGGACCCCTGAAGAAGTAAAGGCAGAAGAGATTGAAGGCCTTGAACCGACTTCCATAAAGATAGCCCTTCTGGGAACAGTTACAGGTAACCCCCAGAATACCGTTGCTGTTATCGAGGAAACTGACAAGAGAAAACAGAGTCTGTACAAAGTAGGGGACAGCATTAAGAATGCCGTCATTAAAATGATCTTAAGGGGAAAGGTCGTCCTTAGAGTTGAGAACAGAGATGAAATACTCACAATGGAAGAAGCCGCGGCCCGAAGAACTGAAAGGGGGCGTCGGGCGTCAATGCCCCGTGAGAGAGGAACTACCATAACGGTCAGCCGCTCAGATATTGAACGATCCTTTAAAGACTTTAGCAAGCTTCTGTCGGGGGTGAGCATACGGCCTCACCCAGACGGGTTATTAATGAGCAGGATCAAGCCGGGCTCCATTTTTAGGAAATTGGGGCTGAAAAATGGCGACATTGTTCAGGGAATAAATGATAAAAACATTAAAAGCCTGGACGATATGCAGGATTTGTACGAAAAATTAAAATCAGGTTCTCGCCTGGCATTACAAATAAAACGAAGAGGCCAAACAAAAACCATAAATTACAAGTTCCGATAGTCAACTGCTACAGCCATAGGCGGTCGCTTGTATTATTAATCATAGAAGGCACCCCGGAACAAGTGCCTAAAGTGAGCTAAAGTGCCTAAAGTTTAAAAAGTTGAATTGAGTCCCGTAACAGAATTTTGAGTATTTTTTCAATGATTATAGCTAATTCCTTATAGAACTGTAGTTCACTTTAGGCACTCCATTGTGTAGTGCCAGGAGACGAAAAGGAAGCGGAAAATTAACAAATGTGTAATGCATCCTAATGAAGAACATGTACACTTCCTATTTTGGTTTTAAGGAAAACCCTTTCAGTTTAACACCCGATCCAAACTACCTTTATCTTAGCCGCAACCATAAGGAGGCCTTTGATCACCTCCTGTACGGAATCAACGAACGAAAAGGCTTCATTGTCATTACGGGCGGCATTGGTACGGGAAAAACCACGCTGTGTCGAGCACTTCTTGGCACCCTTGATTCATCCACAAAAACGGCATTGATATTCAACGCCTATATCTCCGACATGGAACTTTTGAGGACTATCAATCAGGAGCTTGGCGTTGGGGAAGAAGTGCCCGGCCAGAGCAAGAAGGACTATATTGACAGCCTGAATCAGTTCCTGCTTGAGACCTTCAGCCGGGGTGGCAACGCGGTCCTGTTGATCGATGAAGCCCAAAATCTTTCCCACACCGTCCTTGAGCAGATACGCATGCTATCGAACCTTGAGACCGAAAAGGAGAAACTGGTTCAGATCGTCCTTGTGGGGCAACCCGAATTAGGGGTGATTCTGGGTGCACCCTCCTTGAGGCAGCTCGATGAGCGGATCATGGTTCGCTACGACCTGAAAGCCTTGGATATCAAGGATGTCCAGCGTTATGTGGAACATCGATTGGTAGTGGCAGGTGGCAAAGGGAATGTGCGGTTTATAAAGGGTGCCGTTGAGGCAATTCACGCATACTCTCAAGGAAATCCGAGGCGGATCAACGGAGTTTGTGACCGGGCCCTCCTTATTGCATACTCCAAGGATGAGTTCACCATATCCAAAAAAACGGTTCAGAAGGCGATTGAGGACATCCGCCGTGATGTGACACTCGAGCCAAGGCCAAGAAGGGGCTGGTCTCAGAAGAGGGTTAGCTCGTTATCCGTGCTTTTGCTGCTCCTGCTGATTATTATGGCAGCCTTTGGTGGATGGAATTTCAGAAAAGAGATTTCAGCGCTTATTTCAGACGAGGTAAGCGTTCAGGAGGCAAGCGAGGAAGATAAGTTCATACCGCATAGAGGCACGGCAGGCCCAACAAAAGTGGTTTTTCCTGTGCCAAATGATAAACTATTACCATCCGAGCTAACCGTCACCCCCACCCTGCCCTCCCCCCCTGGCCCAGACCGGGTTTTCAAGGGCAACAGCTTGTTTCCCGGAGGTCGCGCCAGGGCGGGCTTGAAGGGGGAGGGTTCGGGTGGGGGCACGGAACCCGAGATGAAAGCAACAAGCCTGTTCCTTAATGAGCAAGCTAGCCTTGCGGGACTCTGCTGGCTTGGTCATGTTGAACTTTTCAATGACAAGGAGCGCCTGAACAGTCCTGCCGCAAATGAGGTTCATTTGGGCCTGTATTGGTTCCATGCAGAAGCCGAACAGTATGTTATGTTCAAGAAACCTTTTCGGATACGTGTGGCTGACCCCGCCCACCATCCGGGCCTTGGTCACTCCGGGGCCCTGCCTTTGCCTCGATATCTGCTGATTCGCGAAGGCACAGCCGACGGTGCCATCGCAATCGATGCTGACGGTAAAGAGCGTCTGATAACCCGAGACTTTATCCTGACTCATTGGGGCCAGGAGGTTTCCTGGGTGTATCCGTATGAAAACAAAAGTACTAATTTGGTCAAAGGGATGAGTGGCCCGGATATTATCAAACTGCAACAGACATTAAATGAGATCGGTTATTCGGTTGAACCTACGGGGCTTTATGACGAGCCCACATTTCTTGGTGTCTTGAGATTCCAGAGGGATTTCGGGTTGATGCCAGATGGGATTGTTGGTACCCGTACCAAGGGTTTGTTATATCATCAGATGTCGGATTCACGTTAAGTGGCCACAGGCTGTCGACGAGTCCTGCCGGAGGCGGGAAGATTTGACCTGCCTCAAAAAAGATGTCCCCTGACGGCTTTTTGAAAGTTGACCGTGCAGCGCTTTGGGCAACAGCCTGTCCAAAGTGGACTAAAATGAGCTAACCTCCCTAAACTTAAAGCCTTCTCCCCTTCCCGTACTGGGATCTGCCAACCAGAAAACAAAGCTGATCTTTACAGAAAATGGTTGTTGACTTCCCTCTGCTAACACTATATATTGTATTCATGGAGAGAAAGAATACAATATCTTCCAAATTTTACAATTGTCGTTCGTAACCGGTGAGACTTCAAGGGGTAAGGAGTAACCGCACAAGGCGGCCTCCTTGCCCCCAAACGTGATCTACTACGATGATGCTGAATTTTGCATCACTTTAGGCACATTAGGCATTTCAGCTCACTTATCATTGACCAATGACCAATGACCAGTGACTAATAACGAATGAGCTACATTCATGAGGCCCTGAAGAAGGCCCAAAAAGAAAAAGATGGCCGTTACCATAAATACCATGGGATTGTCTCCGCGCCGAGATACAAACCGAGGTTTTTTTCTGGCAAAGTGCTGGGGTGGAGCTCTTTTTTTCTGATCTCGCTTGCTTTTACGGCCTCTTCGTGGTTACCCTCCAGAGGCTCAGATCCTCCCATTCATGAACCTGCACAGCATAAGGCAACTGCGCAGCAAGAAACCCTGGTAAATGCTGTAACCTTGTATGAAAAGGCCAGGGTTTTCCAAAAAAGCGGCCGTTTGCAGGAGGCTAAGCGACTCTATGGGGAAACGCTCAGCCTTGATCCTTATTACGTAGATGCATTGAACAATTTAGGGGTCATACATATTCACGATAAGAATTACTCAGCGGCCCGTGCATTCTTTGCGAAAGCGATTCGGCTCAAACCGGACTATGTGGACTCTTATTATAATCTAGCGTGCCTCCATGCCCTCAAGGGGGAGCTCACACAGAGTCTTTCCCACCTGAAAAAGGCGGTTTCGCTGAACCAATCGGTTAAAGACTGGGTGCGGACGGACTCAGACTTGCAAAACCTGCACGGAATGCCGGGGTTTGAAGAAATAATTTCGAATATCGAAATTCGAAACAATATCGAATGACAAAAATTCAAAATTAGAAAACGATAAGGAAATCCTGTCTGCGTGCGATCACGCACAGGCAGGCGCACTTACAGTTTAGAACATTTGGACATTTGATATTCGGATTTGTTTTGAGTTTCGATATTCGAATTTCGGATTTTTGCAATTATGACTGCTCTGAAAGAGTGTCTTTTTTCAAACTCGATTTGAACAATGCGTAGATCTAAGCTATGAGATTTGAGACAACAACAAGATTCTTCTGCCTTCTATTCATAGCGCTCTGGCTACTTACGGGTAATCCCGTGGCCCACGGAGTCCGTGTTGCCGGTGAGGAGGGCGTGACACCTGCGGCTCCCGAAACTGCCCCGCCTGCTGCCAGGCCACCGGCCAGAAAGCCCCCAGCGGTGAAGCCCCCGGCAAAAGCCCCTGCCCCCAAGAGGCCTGTCCGAGTTCAGCAGAAAGCGCTTCCCAAAAAGGAGAGCCCCAGGCAACTACAAGCGCCCGATACCCGTTATGTGACCATTGATTTTGACAACGTAGATATTGCACTTCTTATCAAGTTCATCAGCGAACTGACCGGCAAGAATTTTGTGATCGATAAAGGGGTTAAGGGAAAAGTGACGATTATCTCCCCCACCAAGATTTCAGTAGAAGAGGCGTACAGGGTTTTTGAATCGGTCCTGGAGGTGCACGGTTTTACCACCGTGCCTGCGGGTAGTGTCGTAAAAATCGTGCCATCGGTCCAGGCCCGGTCCAAAAACATTGAAACACGGTTGCGCGAGGAGGCTGTCGATCCCGAAGACAGGGTGGTAACACAACTGATTCCACTTGAATATGCTGATCCGAATGAACTGAAAAAACTTTTTGCCCCCTTGATATCGAAGAGCAGTGTGATTATCTCGTATCCCCCGACCGGCATCCTGATTGTGACTGACGTGCTTTCGAATATCAAACGCCTGCTCCGTATCGTAAAGGCGATTGATGTGGTAGGTGTCGGCGAAGAGATATCCGTGGTGCCCATCGAACATGCCACGGCCACGGTTCTGGTAAAGTCATTGACGTCTGTATTTCAGAGACAGGTGCGGAGAAAGGGCGCACCCGTGAGTCCCGGTGTCAGGATCGTAGCCGACGAGCGAACCAATACCCTGATTATAGCGGCCACCGAGCACGACACTCTTAAGGTCAAACAGCTTATTGAACTGTTGGACAAGAAAATCCCGAGGGGCGAGGGGGACATTCACGTCTATTATCTTCAAAATGCCAATGCCGAAGACCTTGCCAAGGTCCTGACAGCCCTTCCAGCCAAGCAGGCAAAAGCGCCCGCAAAGGGAAAGGCCCCCGTCATTTCCAAGGAAGTCCAGATCGTGGCCGATAAGGCGACTAATTCCTTAGTCATCACGGCAAATAAGGATGACTATCTTGTCCTTGAAGATGTCATCAAGAAACTTGATATTCCACGGAGAATGGTCTATATTGAAGCCTTGATTATGGAAGTCAGTGTGATCAAAGACTTTGAGCTTGGTGTCGAGTGGCAGGCCGGAGAACATGTTGGGACTCATGACGGTAGGGAGATTGGAGCTTTTGGAGTCTCTGCCCCGGGAGATGTCTTGTCGAAACTGAGCAGCGGATTTTCCTTGGGAGTCCTTGGCGAGGAAATTAATATTGGCGGGATTGCGTTTAATAACATAAGGGCTGTAGCGAGGGCCTACCAGAAGGACTCCGATGTGCATATCCTTTCAACGCCCCAGATCCTGACGACGGATAACGAAGAAGCGGAGATCTATGTTGGAGAGAATGTGCCGTATATTACCAGGCAGGAAACAACGGAGGCCGCCAGAGACTATATCACTTATGACTATAAGGATGTAGGAGTAAGGCTCAAGATTACCCCGCAGATTAACCAAGAGCGGTTTGTCCGGCTTAAAATTTCTCAGGAAGTCATAAAACTGAAAAAGGGGGCTGACCCATTTAGACCAACCACCCTCAAGCGGACAGCAGACACTACGGTAATTGTGAAGGATAACCATAGCCTCGTTATTGGTGGGATCATTGGCGAAACTCTTGACACAGCAAGTTACAAGGTGCCGTGCCTTGGAAATATCCCTGTGTTTGGCTGGCTTTTTAAATCCATCAGTAAGAAGAAGGACAAAACCAACCTTTTCGTATTTCTGACACCCCACATCATCGAAAACCCGGCAGAGGCCAAAAAAATATATGAACAAAAGAAGGAGCACATGGACAGCATCCAGGAAGGCGTGATCAAGTTGTATAAAAGGCCGGGAGTGAGAGGTGAGAATTAAAAACGTGTCCGTTTATAAAATCGCTGCCCGATTTTATGCAACGCGGTACGTTGTTTAAAAAACGAAATTCGTGCTATAATAGGCGTAAGCCTTCTAAGCCATTGTAGGGTGGGCATTGCCCACCAAAAAGTGATGTAAAAACTCAAATGAACCTATTTGCTGGTGGGCAGTGACCACCCCACGTTAGTCAGCCACCAAAGAATCAAGATTAAGGAGTAAGAAAATGGAACAAAATCTTTTAGTAATGTTCGCTCCGGTGATTCTTGTTGGATTAGTATTTGCCGTCGTTTTTATCATCAAGGACCGGAAACAGGAGCACCACAGATAATAACAGACAGCATTTGCCATTTATCTCGTTCCCACGCAGTACATGGGAACGAGAAAGGTTAGAATGTTAAAAGTATATATAGTCCTTGGTGTCATCGTATTAGCAGGCATCATTGCCGTTCTTATTTACGACCATAAAAAGAAACAACGAAAACAGACGTAGCAGTGGCTTGGGTTTGTTGGGTTTGAAAAAAAATGTTAACGCGCAACTCGTAACCTGCAACGAGCAACCACGGTAATATGAAACCAATCGGGGAAATACTAAAAGAGATTTGCGGGTTTTCGGAAAAAGTCCTTTCTGAGGCGCCCGGGGTGGAAGAACAAAAAGGGGGCCGGATCGGGGAGATGTTGATCCAGCAGAAGGTTATCTCGGAACCGGATCTGTTGAAGGCCCTTAGCATCCAGTTTGACCTGCCGTTTTTGTCCGATCTTCCCACCGAAGATCTGAATACCGATTTTACTGAAAAGGTGCCGATACAATTTCTTAAAAAATACAAGATGGTCCCGGTGGTCACGTCGAACGAGGTCTCCATCGCTGTCAATGATCCCCTTGCGTTTCAACCTCTGGACGACCTCAGGCTGATCCTGGGATGGGATGGGGTAAAAACCGTGCTTGCCCCCTATCCGGCTATCCTTTCGGCCATCAATTTTGCCTATGATATGAGGCAGGATTCTGCTGAGCAGGTCATCCAGGACATGCATGAGGAAGACAGCGATCTGATTCTTTCTGAAATAGAAGAAATCGGTGATCTCCTGGATGACACAAGTGACGCGCCCATTATCAAACTGGTCAACCTGGTGCTCTCACAGGCGGTAAAGTCCCGCGCCAGCGACATTCATATAGAACCCTATCAAAATAAGCTCAATGTTCGCTACCGCGTGGATGGCATCCTGTACGATATGCTCACGCCGCCCAGGCACATTCAGTCAACGCTCGTTTCCCGAATCAAGATTATGGCCAAACTGAACATCGCCGAAAAGAGGCTTCCCCAGGACGGCCGGATCGAGATCAGGATCGCCGACAAGAATGTGGATATTCGCGTTTCCACCATCCCTACTGCCTTTGGCGAGCGTGTGGTCCTGAGACTCCTTGACAAATCGAGTGTCCTGCTCAAGCTCTCCGACCTTGGCCTGCCTGAAGATAGGCTTGAGCTTATTAACGATCTCATCCGAACCCCCCACGGCATTATCCTGGTTACAGGTCCCACGGGGAGCGGCAAGACCACCACCCTTTATGCCGCCCTCACCATGATCAACAATCCGGACATTAATATCATCACCATAGAAGATCCTATTGAATACCAGATTGAGGGAATTGGCCAGATACAGGTCAGCCCGAAAATAGGGCTCACCTTTGCCAACGGGCTGCGCTCGATCGTGCGGCAGGACCCGGACGTTATCCTGGTGGGTGAGATCAGGGATCTGGAAACCGCAGAAATTGCCATACAGTCTGCCCTCACCGGCCACCTGGTCTTTTCCACCCTTCATACAAACGATTCGGCGAGCGCGGTGACGCGGCTTATTGACATGGGGATAGAATCCTTTCTGGTCAGCTCTTCGGTGGTTGCCATATTGGCCCAGCGACTGGTGCGTGTCATCTGCAATGATTGCAAAGAGCCGTACACCCCCGACGAGGAATCCCTGGAAAAGATCGGCATAACCCGTAAAATGTTTGCCGGTAGAAAGATATACCGCGGCAAGGGTTGCCCTTTGTGCCTTAATACGGGCTATAAGGGGAGGGCCGGTATTTTTGAGCTAATGATGCTTGATGACACAATCAAAAATCTCATATTGAAGACCCCGGATGCCAATGCCATAAAGCACGAAGCCGTTGAGCAGGGGATGCTTACCCTCCGCCAGGATGGGGCGCAGAAGGTCCTGGACGGCATTACCACCATCGAGGAGGTGTTTCGAATAACACAGCAGTAATTGGTCGAGTGGTTGAGTGGTCGATTTGTTGAGTAGTCGAGTCGTGTTTTTTCCGGCAGAAAATTTCTTGCTATATTCAACAACAAGACATCGGTCGGGCGTAAAGCCCGCCCTGGTGCGATTCGTTCATATATATTGATCTGGGCTATGCATCATTACACACCTGACTTTTTGAGTATAAAGTATTGGTGATCGGTCTGGCCCAGACCGGGTTTTTCTCTCCGTGGCATTGTCCAGCTTCTGTCGCGCCCCTGGCCCAGACCGGGATGACAGGGATGACACATCCGTCCAAGGCTGTCGCGCCAGGGCGGGCAGGGCGGGCTTGTCCGGGTTAGGGGTTTTGCCTAATCGTTATGTCTCGTTTGGGATAGGGAATTTCGATCCCCTCTCTGTCAAATGCTTCCTTCACCTTGTCGGTCATATAAGATATAGTGTCCATCCGCCTTCGCGCATCCTTGATCCAGACCCGCAGTTGAAGGTCCACCGATGATTCACCGAATTGCCTTACCACTACCATTGGCAGTGGATCCTTCAAGACCCATTCTGCTGTCTTTGCCACTTCCAGTATAACCGATTTGGCCTTCTTGATGTCGGTATCGTATGAAACGCCTATGGGAATTCGAACGCGGATATCCGTTGAGATGGTGGTGTAATTTACAATATCCCGCATCATGATCTCGTTGTTAGGGATGATAATCACAATGTTGTCTGTGGTTCGGATCTTGGTCGCCCTAAGCCCGATATCGATCACATCCCCCCAGGTGGCCGAACCTTGCGGCGAGGTCCACAGTTCGATCCGGTCACCGATTTCAAAGGGCCGGTCAATAATAAGCAAGATGCCCGCTATGAGATTCGACAGGGTATCCTTGGCTGCAAAGCCCACGGCAATGCCGGCAATGCCGGCCCCAGCCACAAGAGGGACCACATTGATCCCCAACACATCTAGGGCAAGCAGAATGGCAACGGCAAAAATGATGACACCTGAAAATTTGTTTAGGAGATCGAAGGCAATGTCGTCTATCTTGGTCTTGCTCTTCTTGATGAAATTGGCCTCTAGGTAGCTCAGCACAAGTAGTGTAAAGTCCTTAACCGGCACGGCCAAAAGGATAATCAGGGCTGCATAAAACACCTTTTCCAGGATGGGAATCCTGAAGAGATTCACCAGATAGATCCCGCAGAGAAACAACAGAGCATACCCAACTGCCCTTTGAATCAGGTCAAAGATCTGGTCGTGGATACGCACAAATTCATATTTCCGGATCCTCTTTCGTACCCGTTTCATCAACCGTTTAAAAACAGCCCAGACAAGAAGGGCACCCAACAGGACCAAGCCTGCCTTGCCAAGCACAGGATAAATGGCCACCCATTTAGAAAGAATAACAGCGGATATCCCTTCATATAGATGCTTCAGATAATCCAACATCTGCTCAGCCTCCGCGATCTCTGTCTCTGAGCTTGCGCCACTTCATAAGCCTTTCCTTGACGATCTTCTCATAGCCCCTGTCTCTGGGCTCGTAGTAAATTTCGCCCCTGAGCTTTTCAGGCAAATATTCCTGAGGCACGTAGGCATCTGCAAAGTCATGGGCATACTTGTAATCTTTACCGTAGCCCAGGTCCTTCATCAATCTTGTTGGTGCATTTCGAATGTGAAGGGGTACTGGAAGGGTGCCGGTCCGGCTAATCGTTTGTTTCACCCTGCCGTAACCTGCATAAAGTGCATTGCTTTTCGGGGCCGTGGCAAGATAAACAGCGGCCTGGGCCAGGGCCAGATCGCCTTCCGGAAGCCCGACAAATTGAAATGCCTGCATGGCAGACATAGCCACGGAGAGTGCCCTCGGATCGGCATTTCCGACGTCTTCAGAGGCAAACCTGACCATACGCCGGGCGATATAAAGTGGATCTTCGCCGGCAGCGAGCATACGACCAAGCCAGTAGAGGGCAGCATCCGGGTCACTGCCCCGCAGGCTCTTATGAAAGGCCGAAATAAGGTTATAGTGCTCTTCGCCATGCTTGTCGTATTGAAGGGCTTTCATCTGTAAAGCTGCTTCGGCCACAGCACGGGTTATCTTTCTTTCCCTCACATCCTTTTCCCGCACAAGAGATGCAGCCGCCTCCAGATTGTTCAGGACTGTGCGGGCATCCCCGTTCCCTGCCCAGATGATATGATCCAGGGCATCCGGCTCGACCTGCAATGAGAGTGCCCCCAGCCCTTTTTCCTTGTCGCTTATGGCCCGCCTTAAGATGATCGATAATTCCTCGTCAGAAAACGGTTCCAGTACCATTACCCGGGCCCTTGAGAGGAGCGGGGAAATCACTTCAAAAGAGGGATTCTCGGTCGTCGCGCCAATCAGCGTTATCAGACCACTTTCCACGTGCGGCAGGAAGGCATCCTGCTGGGCCTTGTTAAACCGGTGAATCTCATCCACAAACAGGACTGTCTCTTTTTGATGGTAGCGCCGCTGCACCTTGGCCTCATCAATGACTGCCCTGATCTCTCTCACCCCGGAAAGCACGGCAGAGAAGGTTTCAAAGTGGGACTTTGTCTCACTGGCCATGATGCGGGCCAGTGTTGTCTTACCTGAACCCGGCGGCCCCCAGAAAATCACGGAAAACAACTTGTCCTCTTCTATGGCCAGACGCAGCAAACCGTCCTTGCCAAGGAGATGGGTCTGACCTACAAAGGCCTCGAGCGTCTCCGGTCGCATTCTGTCTGCGAGAGGACGCGCAGCCTTCTCTATTTCTTTTTCAGATTGATTGAACAGATCCATTGGTCCAAAAGCGAGCTGGGCTCTTCACGGATAATAGTTTACCCACGTCCGATAGATAGATTCGAATATCGAAAGATTTGTAAATCCGAAAATCGAATTCGGATTTCGAATTTTGCATAAAGAGAAAATTCCAAAATTAGAATTGCTGAAGCTCTGTATGGCATCCGGTATCAGGCATCCGGCATCAATTCCCCTTCTCCCTTTTTCGAAAAATAAGCCGGATAGGAGTCCGGTCCAACCCCAGCCCTTCTCGAAGTCTGTTGATGATGTAGCGTTCATAAGACAAACGGATGCCCTCGGGATAATTTACAAAGCAAACAAATCTGGGTGGGGCCACCGACGTCTGCGTGCTATAGTAGAACTTCACGCGTCTGCCACGGTAGGAAGGGGGCTGATGTTGGTTAATGATAGCATCAAATATTCTGTTTAGCCGTCCCGTGCTGATGCGTGTAGTATACTGCTCGTATACGCTCTCAACCCAGTCGAAAACCTTAAAGGCCCGCTGTCCGGTAAGAGCTGAAATCGTCAATATGGGAGCAAATCTGAGAAACCCTAATCGGTCTTTAACCTCTTTCACGTAGCGCTCGGCCGACTTGGAATCCTTTTCAACCAAATCCCATTTGTTCAAAAGGATAATACAACCTCGACCACGTTCCAGCGCATAACCGGCAATCCTAAGATCCTGGTCTGTGACCCCTTCAACGGCATCTATCATGACCAATGCAATATCGCATCGATTAAGGCTCCTCAGGGCCTTTATAATAGAAAACTTTTCCAGCTTCTTTTGCACGCGCCCCTTTCTTCGAATTCCAGCCGTGTCAATCAACACATACTCCTTGTTGTTCACCTTGCAAATCGTGTCAACAGCATCCCGGGTGGTTCCCGGTATTTCACTCACTACCAGACGCTCATCTCCCAGAAGGCGATTGATCAAGGAGGATTTCCCCACGTTTGGGCGCCCTATGACCGCCAGTCTGATCCGATCAGAAGCAGCTTCGGGAGCACTCCGAGGCAAGACAGCGGTCAAGGCATCCAGGAGATCGTGCACGCCATATCCGTGTTCAGCAGAGACGGGGTAGAGTGGGTCCACGCCCAGGACGGAAAAGTCGGATAGAAGCGATTCGTGGCTTGCTCCGTCGATTTTGTTGACCCCATAAAAGATGGGCTTGCTCGATCGACGCAGCTCGTGAACCAAGTCTGTGTCGATGGGGGTGGCCCCTTCCCTCCCATCGAAAAGCATGACAATGGCGTCTGCTTCTTCTATGGCCTGCATCACCTGGTATCTGACCAAGGGCCCGTATCCTTCTGACTCAAAATCAGAAAAGCCCCCGGTATCCACCAGTGTGAAAGCAGTATCGTCCCACCGGGCGTCTCCGTAATTTCGGTCCCGGGTTACCCCCGGAGAATTATCTACAAGGGCCTTGCGGGAACGAGTAATTCGGTTAAAGAGGGTGGACTTGCCCACGTTGGGACGTCCTATAATGGCAACAATAGGCTTCATGTTACGAGTTACGGGTTACGAGTTGCGCGAGTAAGCTGAAAGCTGTAAGGTGAAAACAGGACAGGTCCGCCACGAGCCGATTACTTTGAGGTTTTGACCTTCAGCTTTCAGCTTATACAATATCCTAATTCTGACGGAAGGGCAAGATGTGTGGCTAAAGGAAGGTAAGGGACGTCAGGACTCAGCGGGAAGGTGCAGTTGCCAGCAGGCGAGGATACATGAGCAGGGGAGATCGCCTTCCGGTTTGGCCGGTTTGGCCCGTTTGGCCGGAAGTCGCTTCGCTCCGTTAAAGGCCTGCCCTGGCGCGTCGTCCCACTGAGGAGCAACGATGCCGATAATCCAGGTCTGGGCCAGGGTTCGAGGGCCGCTACGCTTAAGGTTTGAGGCAAAAACATTTTCTGCCTCCAACCTCCGACCTTAAGCCTCCAACCGCGCCACAGGCGCCTTCCGAGCTCAACGGGCTTAACGGACTAGATTTTATAAACAGTATCGTTTTCTCGCACCCTTTCTTTGACCTTAATCCCGATAAGATCTCCTGGTTTTGCCTCCTCGATGGGCTCTTTGTCCACCTGCATACTGGTAATGGTGTCTTCAAAATCGGTCGTGTGACCCTTGAAATGGAGTCTGTCCCCCACTCTAAGCAGACCGGCAGTGACTTCAATTGCCGCTACACTTGGTTTGGCAAAAAACTTCTGCACCTTTCCGACCTTTTCTTCTTCCATTTCATACCTCCTGCTTGTGGGTCAAAATTTATGACTTTACTTATATACTTTAAACGGGGATAACATGATATTTGTCACCGTAGCGTGGGGGCTCTGTCCCCCACAATGTGTGCCCCACACCTGCCCGCCATTGCCTTGTGTGTGGGCATTGTAACCTCGGTGCGACCCAGGCGTTGGCAGGCGGGGAGGGGGCACGCTACGCGGTGTAGATGTCCGGTGGCATGGTCAACAGGCCAACATAGTAACCGCACAGGTCGAAACATTTTGAAATTTGAAAATTCGGACTTGTTTCGGATTTCGACCTGCCCGCCATTGCCAGAGATGCCGGCACATAAGCTGAATGCTGTCTCAGGCGTTGGCAGGCGGGTATTCGGATTTCGGATTTATTTGAACAACAGCCCAAACTTGATACGACACGGAGTTTTTAGAAAACGCCATTCATGACCTGCAATGTATATACACCTTACCCATTTACAACGCAACCACGTTCTGGTAGAAAAGTCAGACTTACTCCGTAGATTAAAAAGAAGGATTCCAATTGTTTTTCAGAGCTGACAAGTCAATGTCATTAACTTAAGACATTGAGCCGCTTAAAGTCCCCCTTTGAAAAAGGGGGACCCGCCTGCCAGCGCCACGCTCGCAGGGCAGCTACAATGCCGGCACACATGGCAATGGCGGGCAGGTTTAGGGGGATTTCGAGAGGCTGCATAAAATCCCCCCCGACCCCCCTTTGCGAAAGGGGGGAGATTTGATTCTTAAGTTAATGACATTGAGCTGACAAGTCATGGCTAAGTCAATTCTGGGGCCGGCAATACCGAACTTAGTTCGCTTCGCTCACAATATTGATAGCACAGAAAATTGCTACTGAAAGATATATGATTACAACCAGTTGTAGAATTTCCGAGACGTTTCTAATAGTGGGCCTTTTTCTTCTGTGGGCTTTTGCGCCTGCCTGCGTTCCGACTATGAAGAAGGTACCGCTGTCGCCTGAGCTCATCCAGGCTCTCCAGCGCTTCGAAGAAGCCGAACACCTCTTCCAGGAACAGGCTTATTCCAAGGCTCTCGCCATCTACCAGGATTACCTCAAGCGATTTCCAGGGGGTCCTCTGGTGGACACTGCGCTCATGAAGACAGGTTCGATTTACATGGCTGAGGGAAACTATACACAAGCCCGACAGGCATTTCAGCACCTGGTATCTGCGTATCCGAAAAGTCCCTTTGTGGAAGATGCCAGGTTCAATCTCATACTTGCATATTGTAAGGATGAGAATTACAGCGGAGCTATTCAGTGCGGAAGCTTCGTCTTGGGGCTTGCAACGACGCGTCACCAAAAGTTTCGCATACACAATCTTATGGGGTACAGCTATAGCGCCAACAAACAGTTTGAAGAGAGCATTGAGAGTTATCTATATGCCTATCAACTCGCCCGCTCACCACAGGAGCGTACGGAGATCCTGGGCAAAGTGAAGGGGGTTATCACCTACCTGAAAGAACCGGAATTGAATTCCCTTATTGATGTATACGGAAAAAAGGTGCCCGGCGGCTATTTACGCCTTCAATTGGCAAAGGAGTATGAGTTAGAAGATCGCATTGAGCCAGCTATGAAGGTCCTGTCCGATTTTATCAGCCTATTCCCGGACCATGATGAACTCGAAACTGCCATGGTCCTCATGGATGAGTTAAAGTCAAGATTGCTCGTCGATCGTTTCTCGATCGGTTGTATCCTGCCCCTGAGCGGGCCTTACGGGACCTTTGGAAACCGAGCCCTGACAGGCATTGAGCTTGCCCTGAATCAATTCAACGCACAACCCCATGTCAACCCGGTTCAATTGTTCATCAAGGATTCCAAAGGGGACCCCAATGAAGCAGCTAGGGCTGTTGAGAGCCTGGCACTCAAGAACTGCGTAATAGGCGTTATCGGACCCATGATTACATCAGAGTCAGCCGCCATCAAGGCCCAGACCCTCAAGGTCCCCATCATGACGCTGACCCAGAAGCCGGATATTACCAAATTGGGAGATCACGTCTTTCGAAACTTTCTAACCCTCTCGTTGCAGGTAAAGGCCATTGTAACTTATGCGGTCCAAGAGCTGGGAATCAAAAAATTTGCCATCCTTTACCCTGAGGAACGCTATGGTATTTCCTTTATGAACAGATTCTGGGATGAATTAATAGTCCACGGTGCTGAGATAGTCGGCATCGAATCGTATAGCCTGGACCAAACCGACTTTGCCGACGCTATCAAGAAATTAGTAGGCCTCTATTATCCAAGACCTGAAGAACCCGGAGAGGAAGACATCCTTGGCTACACAGAAGTCCCCCTCGAGTTCCTGCCTGCCACCACCCCACCAACAGATCAACCGCCAGAAGAAGAGGAAGAAGAGGAGGAGGAGCCCGAACCGATCATTGATTTCGGGGCCGTCTTTATCCCAGACACTTTCGAGAAGGTCGCTCTGATTGCACCACAGTTCCCGTACCTTGATGTGGTCGATGCCGTTCTGCTGGGTACCAATCTCTGGCATTCGGATAAATTGATTCAAATGGCCCGAGGCTATGTACAAGGTGCTATTGTGCCCGATGGTTTTTTTCTGAACAGTCCGTCACCCATGGTCCGGTATTTTGTCAAGAGCTTTAAGGAGGTTTTCGGTATCTGCCCGGGATTTCTGGAGGCTCAAGCCTACGATGCAGCCTCGATTCTTTTTCAACTGGTGAACTATCCCGAGGTCCGGTCCAGACGCACATTGAAGACGGCCCTCATGAAAGTCAAAGACTTTCCCGGGGTGACCGGCCTCACCTCTTTTGACGAAACAGGGGATGTGACCAAACAGATCTATCTTCTCAAGATAAAAGGACGTCAGTTTGTGCAAATAAGACCATAACCCAAAAACATTTTCTTGAAAACTTTACGAGGCAAGATGGCGGCACTGAGTCAATTTTGCCGGATCAAGTGGGAGCGGGCCAGAGACTTCAAGAGAAAGGGGAAATACCAGGAAGCCGAAAGGGAACTGAAGGATGCCCTCGAAGAAGATCCGGCCAACTTCCTGCTCAAATCGAGTCTGGCGGACCTGTACATACGGCAGGGAAGACTCATTGAGGCCAGGATCTTGGCAGAGGAAGTCCTTGCCTCTGATCCCCGGCACCCTCAGGCACTTGTTGTCCTTGGCGAGATTTTCTCTAAGGAAACAAACCTCGATGAGGCCATAAACTGCTTCCGCCACGCTTTCCAAAAAGACTCAAGGCCATATGTGACTCTGCGGATAGCACGAACCCTCCGGAAGATGGAACGGTATAAAGAAGCCTTGGAGGAGCTGGATACCGTGCTTCTGGCCCAAAGGGAAAACCCCTCTTTCCTCAAGGAAAAAGCGCTGACCCTCAACCGTATGGGACGACGAAGCGAGGCCCTTGAGATTTACGAAAAGCTCAGGAGTCTGGACCCTGATGATAGCTTCGTGCTGAAGGAGGTCTTCAGGCTGAAGGGACTGGGCCGCTCGGATGAAAGGGTGATAAAAGAACTTTCGTCTGTGGTTAACATCCCTTCCAGGAAGGATGATCCCCAGCTTCACGGCTTTCTGGGTCAAAAATTCAAGGAAACAGGCCAGGTGCAGGAAGCAGCAGCCGAATACAGAACCGCATCACAGCTTGCGCCAGATAACCTCTACTTCCTGAAGCAGGAAGGATTTTGCTACTATCGCCTGAAAAATTACTCTAAGGCACTGGAATGTCTTGAGGAGGTCTTTCGCAAAGACCCGGCCGACTTCATAGTGAAAGGAACGCTGGAGAAGATCTATACCACTTTGGGCCGGCTCGACGACTTTCTTTCCCTTTTGGAAGACACCTTACAGCGTCATCCCCACAACGTGAAATTGATGGGTAAAATCAAAAAGATCAAGAAACTTCTCGATGCAAAAAATGAATTGGGGAATTGAGGAATTGAGGGATTATGAATTCCAAGATGAACCGATAACCAGTGCCTTGTCTTTTATGGAGAAGGTGTTCGGGTTTCGGCGGTTTCGACCGGGGCAGAAGGAGATCCTAAAAGCTGTCCTCTCCGGGGAAGACACCCTGGCCATCATGCCCACCGGCGGGGGCAAGTCCCTGTGCTACCAGGTCCCAGCGTTTCTCAGAACCGGGATCACCCTTGTTATCTCGCCACTCATTGCGCTGATGAAAGACCAGGTGGACTCACTCGGTGTGCTCGACCTGCCGGTCACTGCCATTCACAGCCTGATGGGGTTGAGAGAGCAGGGGGAAGCCCTCAAAAAGATCGCAGCAGGCAAGATAAAGCTGGTCTATTCCTCCCCGGAAAGACTCCGAAATCATCTTTTTATTCAAGCAGTGCGGCAGCACACCGTTTCCATGGTGGCTGTGGATGAGGCTCACTGCATATCCCAGTGGGGCCATGATTTCAGGCCCGATTATTTGAGGATCAGACAGGCCCTTGACCGCATGGGCCGGCCCCAGACCATAGCGCTTACTGCTACTGCCACAGACAAGGTTCGCTCTGATATCGTGGAGCAGTTGGCGTTGCGAGCCCCGAAGCAGTTTGTTACCGGTTTTGATCGCCGCAATCTTTTCTGGGAAGTTCTTCAGACCAGGGGTGAGAAAGAGAAACTGGCTGTTATTGAGGACCGCCTGGGAAGCCTCTCCGGGGCTGCCATTGTCTATACCGGCACAAGAAAGAAAGTGGAGCGCATCGTCACAAAGCTGCAATCAGCGTCAGGCGGAATAAACGCAAAGGGATACCACGCCGGGCTGGACGAGGCTGAGAGAACAGAGGTCCAGGAAAGTTTCATGGAGGGCCGCTGTGACCTGGTAGTGGCCACCAATGCCTTTGGAATGGGCATTGACCGCTCAGACATCCGCATGGTCATCCACCATGCATTTCCAGGAACCATCGAAGCCTATTACCAGGAAGGGGGCCGCGCCGGCCGGGACGGCGATCCCGCCACCTGTCTGCTCCTGTATAGCCCCGCAGACAGGAGGCTACAGGAATTTTTTATTGAAGCGCGCTATCCGCCACGCGAGGTAGTATTTGCTGTATACGAGCGGCTGCGGCAGCGCCCTGAGGACATGCTGTGGCTGACCTATGGTGAAATCGCGGGGATGTGCGAAAACAACCTCTCAGAAATGGCCGTGGCCTCGTGCATCAAGATCCTGGAAGATGCTGGTGCACTTCAAAGGCTCAAGCGGTACGATAACCAGGCAGAACTTTATCTTCATGCAAGGCCCCAGGAGCTGCTCGCCAAGCTTTCATCCAGGACCAAGATTAAGAAGGACTTGCTCAATTCTATGTGCCGAATCTATGACGAACAAGAACTCATGGAAGGGGTGCAGTTTCTCCCGGGTGAGCTGGCTGCAAGAGCAGGCCTTTCTCTCGACGCTTTAAGGAGAACCTTCTCCGAGATGGCAGACCGGGGTGAGGCCACCTATGTCCCCCCCTTTCGCGGCAGAGGGCTTCGCATCATCCAGCGTGTAAAACCAGAAGAACTCGCGATGAATTTTGAGGCCCTTCAGATTCGCAAGGCCTACGAGCTGGAGAAGCTGGATCAGGTCATGGCATACGCAAGCACCCAGGAATGCCGCAGGGCATTTCTGCTTCGTTACTTCGGAGAGGGCCTGAAGGGCGGAAGTTGCACGGCCTGCGATGTCTGCCGGAAGCCCGAGCCAGGAGCGCCTGCCTCCGAGCCGATCATGGCAGTTAAGGTATTGAGCGGTATTGCCCGGCTTGATGGACGTTTCGGCCAGGCCATGGCTGCCAAGGTACTCACCGGCTCCAAGGACCGCATGGTGTTTCAATTCGGGCTCCACCGCCTCTCCACCTACGGGCTGCTTTCCGAATACACCCAGGATCAGGTACAAGAATGGATACGGGAACTCATCTCCCAGGGGTGCGTTGCTTCCCGGAGGATCTCCATGGGAGCAAAGATCTATCCGGTACTGGAACTCACCGGCAGGGGTCGCGAGGTAATGGCAGGAAGGGAAATGATACTTCTTTCGCATCCTCTGAAGAAAGAAGCCTCCGTGTCCGATAAAGAGCGCCTGGCACACGAACCAGACACGGAGGTTTTCAATCAGCTCAGGGAGCTGCGTTCCAGCCTTGCCCGAAACGAGGGATTGCCGGCCTACTGTATCTTTCAGGATCGAACCCTGCGGGAAATGGCCAGGGTGCTCCCAGGAACGCCCGATGAGCTGCTAAGGATTGTCGGGGTGGGCCAGGTCACCTTAAGGAAGTACGGCAGGCAGTTCCTGGAACTGATCGAGAAGATAAGAATTGATGATTGATGATTGTCGATTGATGATTGACCGTAAAGAAGTGAACTAAAGTGCCTAAAGTGAACTAAAGTGCCTAAAGTGAGCTAAAGTTGAGGCCCGCCCGCCAGGACTTCGCCCGCCCGCCAAAGACTGGCATTCTCGGGCTCGTCCAGGCGAAGTCGGGCGGGACTTGACGAAACTTTTTTAAGAAGACGCAAGGGGCCAGTGGCAAAAGGCGAGAGGATTTGCTCTAGGTTCCGGCCTCTGGCCCTTGTTTTTATTCTTTTAACTTTAGGCACTTTAGTTCACTTTAGCTCACTTTAGGCACTCCGTCGTTGACTAATGACAATCGACAATCGACAATCGACAATCAACAATCAACAATCAACAAATGACTAACGACCACCCCAAAACCCTCCTGATCCGTGACCTAGTAGAGGTGCCTGAGATCAGGACCGTCATCCAGTTGCAGGACCTGAAGGATCACGGCCTGCGCCGGATGATTGAAGAGACCTTCGTGATTACCGGTGAGGTTGCAGAGAACCTGAAGTCAGTCTTTACAAGCCTGTGCGGCCAGGAGGGGCGTGGGATTTTCCTGAAAGGACATTTTGGCTCGGGAAAATCTCACTTTCTCAGCATGCTAAGCCTGCTTGTCAGGCATCCCGAGTCCTGGGATCAGATCCTGATGCAGGAGCCTTCCCTTCGCGATTTTGCCACAAAACTTCAGGGTCTCCGATTTATGGTGGTGGAGATCTCACTGGTCCAGCACCGGGGCTCTGAATTCCTGGAGGATATATTCTTACGGGCGATCTTCAGGGAGCTATGCCACCTTCTGGGCAGGCCCTTCGAGGGCGCAGAAACGCGGCAGGAGACCTTCTTGCAGATCAAGGCTGCCCTGAGCGAACAGGGGGTTGCCGGTATGGTTCTTCTGGTGGATGAGCTGTCCGAGTTTCTCAGATCCAAGCCCGATGCACGGGCTTACAACGAGGATATCCGCTTTCTTCAATATCTGGGAGAAGAGGCAGCCTCCTTTCCCCTGTGGATTGTGGCTTCTTTGCAGGAATGGATCGAGGAAACCGGTGAGATCCATCAGGATACCTTCAACAAGATCAAGGACCGTTACCGGATTCGCCTCAACCTGGGACGCGCCCATATAGAGGAGCTTGTTTCACAACGCCTCATCCGCCACATGGAAGGGGCTGACACCAGGATTGGCGAGATCTTTGAGAGCCTGAAGGCGTACTTCCCGACATTCCCGGTACAACTGGAGCGCTTCACACGGCTCTATCCTGTCCATCCAGCCACCTCCACTCTTCTGGACCACCTGAAACCCCTCTTCTCCGAGCACCGGGGGGTGATCGACTTTATTCACTTCAGGCTCAAGGGAGACCCCGAGCGCCACATCCCCTCATTGCTGGAGCGTCCGGCTCATGAACTCCTCACCCCGGAGGTCATCTTCGACCATTTTCTGGATCGTATCCTGGAGCGGTCGGAGAGCCAGATATATGTGGAAAGGGTCTTTGCAACCTACCAGAACGAGATATCTGAGATCTTCCAGGATCAGGATCAGCAACAGATTGCCCTGGCCGCTGTGAAGCTGCTCATACTCTTTGCCATCTCACCGGTGAAATTCAAATACACGGTCCGGCACATGGCTGAGATGCTCCTCTTTCGGATCACCTCTATGGAAGCGGGGATCAACTACGAGTTTTTCCGCGACATTCTGGAGCGGCTGGCAAAGGAGGGCTCCTATATCCAGGCAGAAAGGGCGGATGATCCCTTAGAAAGCCATTATTTCATTGACCTCAAAGCCGACATTGCAGGAATCATGCGCCGGCGGATACGCCATATGGCCTCGGGAATCTTTGCCGAAGACCGCAGGCTATTCACGAAACTATCGGTGATGGTGGACACTTCCCTCCTGCCCCTGAGAGGATGGGTCGAGCAGGGCCGACGGAAGGTATCGGTTGACTGGCAGCACACCTTGAGGGCCGGGATTCTTTTTCTCCGCCAGTTGGATGAAGTCTCAGACAGCGAGCTGCAAGGACTTGCCAGGCAGTGGGCAAGGAGCGAGGAGGATGTATATCTCTTTGTGGGCACCACCCATGACTGCGACAGCCAATACCGGCATGTGCGTGAAAACCTTCTCCCCGCGGTCCGGGAGCGCCACCCCGGCATGTTCCTTTTCTGGATTCCCGCTCGTCCTGAAGTGGAAACGGCCTGGCTGAAGGAGGTGCTGGCCACAGTACTTATGCTGGAGCAAATGGAACAGGAACGTTCAGAGACAAACCAGCGCGCGATGGCTTATCTCCAGGGTCTTGTGGAAAAAGAAAGGAGCAAGCTTGCCGAGCTCTTTACCCGCGCCTACTTCCGTGGCGTGGTCCTGTGGGACGAAAAGCACGTGGAGCTATCCAAGTTCGGATACCTTAGCCAGGAAAAGTTTTTGTCGGATTTTGTGCCCCCGCTTCTTGGGCGCCGGTTTCCGAGACACGATCGCATCCAACCGTACATGGATGCAGTGGCGCCGAGCATACTGACCAACATGCTGAAGGACTTCTTCTCCACAGGCATGCTCCAGGTGGATGACCGGTCCAAGTTTGCCGTCCGCAACGTGCTGGAGGGGCTCTTGAAACCGATGGGACTGATCAAGAAAAAGGGAAACCAATACTCGCTCCAGGTGGACCCCCGGCGAAACGAACTTGCACAAAAGTTCTTCCACAAGATGGGCGAAAGGGAAACCGTTTCCCTGGACGACCTTTACTGGACTTTCAGAAAGGGACCGTACGGCCTGTTAATGCCACAGTTTGAAATCCTGGTCATGGCCCTGCTCTTTTCCGGTCATCTGGTCGCATACCACGGGATGAAGAGAAAGGGACTCGATGACATAGCCCGAAGCGGCCTCAAGGGAATAACTGCTCTTGGAAAAGGAGAAATCTTAGGAGAAGAACTCCGCCAGGATATTGCGGGCCATCCATTGATTCCGGAGAGGTTTCGAAAGATTCCGATCACCCTTGCCTCACAGGAGGAATTGTGGTCAGAGATTAGATCCACAAAGCCCGGGGCCGTGGAAGACCTTCAGGCCATCCTTTCCAGGATCAAATGGGCAACCTCGTTTCCGGCCTTTAAGAACCTGCCCTGGGAGCGCATCCAAAAAGATATCCAGGATCTGATCTCCCAGTGGGATGAGGTTAAGGTGAGCCTTCCATCGAGGGGTGGCCTTGAACGGTTTTTGCGCGCAGCACACAGCGAACCATTCCTTGCAGAAAAGCTCGAAGTGGCCAAACAAGCCAGAGCGTTTCTGGAACAGGCTGAGCGGGCACTTTTCGTATATCAGTACAGCACCGACCCGAGGCTGCACATCCCTGAACAGGAAGGGTGGGCATCCATCGGGAAAGCACGAGAGGAAATACGGCAGTTCTATCAGGATAGATCCACTTCTGTTTCCGCCGATGCCCTGAAAGAGCTTTTCCGGAAGTTTCAAAGGTTTCAAGAAGACTACCTCCGGGTCTATGCGGATGCTCACCACCGCGCCCGGGGAGGGGAGCAGTTTCAGCCTTATGAGAAGCTGACTCGCTCGAAACGCTATGATCTCCTTCGGCGTCTGGATCAGATCGAGATGATCTCGGTCCGGCATAACCGCCGGTCGATTGATCAGAGCCTCTCGACGGTGCTCCTCCACCGCTGTCTCAAATCCCCGCGGGACCACCTTCAGACCCAGCCTGTCTGCTCGTGCGGATTTCGACCGGGTGAAAGCGCCTCCTTCAAGCCGGTAAGGGATCTGGCCAAGGAGATCGACATGGGCATCGTGGAGACCATGGAGATGCTTCAATCCTCTGCCATCCAGGAAAAGCTCCTCCCGTACATAGAAGGACTCGACCTAATTGGAAAGAAAGACGAAGCAAGTGCCATCCGTCAACTGTTACAGTTGACCATTTCCGAAGGTCAGGAATTTTTTGACCAGGTGAATCAGGCCCTCACTCCCAGGGTCGTCCAGGGCATCAATGAGGCATTCCGTGGAAAGGTTGTCGTGGTCCAGCGCGACATTGATCAGTTGTACCAGAACCTTGTTCACCGGAAATACACGCTGGCCAGGACCCGGAAAATCGTGGCCGAATGGCTCAAGGAAGAAGAAATCGCAGAAGACACCTTTTTGCATTTCATCGGACGGGGAGAAAATGAGCCCGCTGACCATGCCGAGAAGGAATTCAGGACCTTTTTGCAGGAAGAGTTCTTTCATCTCGTGCCCCTTTCCCGTGAAGTGGGGTATGGGGACTTTGTCAGGGCAACCCTGGCCTCTCTCTGGGCCGACCAGTACGACATCGCGCTGGAGAAGCTTTTTGAAATTCTCCCTTTTCTTGAAAGCGGCATAGAAATCGACGCACGCCGCCGGATCACCGATCTTTCAGAGTTGGCTCGTACTTTTCGGTCCAAAAAGCCCGGGCTTTTTGAGGCCCTTGTCCGGGCCGCAGAGGAAGATACCTCATTTACCCAGAGCCTCTGGTCCAATCTTTCCTCAATGCCTCCTGCCGAGATTTTCAGTAAGGAATCGGCCTTTCCTGCGATCCTGCGGGAGGCATTTGAACGACTCCTTGGAACGGATCAAGCGGAAAGCCGTCCTCCGGAATCTTTAAAGAGTGATGATCGCAAGCCGGATGCAGGCCCGGCATTCTTAGAGCGGAGGGAGGAGATGATAAGCACCCTGGAGAATTATGACCTCTTCAGGCAAAAGCGCGCTTTGTTGAAAAGACCGAAAAGCGCCGGGCCAGCCGCATTTCAAAGATGGGAATCGGTCTTCATCCAGGCGATGAGCCCCATTCCATGCCTTTGCGAGGACCTTTTTGGACAACTTAAACGGATCGGTACCCCGGTGCCTCCTTTTCTGAGAAAGGAGAAAAAAGAAGCGCTAACAAAGCTCGATGATATGGCAAAGGATTTTTCCGAATTCTATCAGACCGCCCTCCCTGTCTGGGAAAAAGAAGAGGGGCAACGCCCCATGATGATCGAGGATATCCCCTTTCTCCTCTCCAAGAAAAGGGGAGTGCCGGATCATGCCCGGCATCATTACCTGTTCATGGACGGCATGCGGTGGGATTTGTGGGAAGCAATCAAGGTCAAATTCTTCGGCAAAATGGCAGATCGCTTCCGTGTTGTGCGCGAAGGAGCACTCTGGGCCCACCAGCCCACAGACACACCAACACAGCTTGCCCACCTGGAGCGGGCATTTCAGGCAGCCTATCCGGACAATCAGGTTGAGGAGCTTCTATGGAAAGTCAGCGGCATTGACGAAAGAATTCATACGGATAAGGGCTCCCTTGAGTTTCTTTTTGCAAATGCGATTCGTTACCTGGAGCTCGATCTGGCCTTTCGCTTGACTGACCTTCCCTCCCGAACCCTCTTAATCCTCTTCTCAGACCACGGCTTTGTTGAGAATAAGGCGTTTAGCCGCACGGATAAATATGAAGCCTCCCGCTATATCCACGGCAAAGATTCGCCATTCGAGGTGATCGTCCCCTGGGCCTGGGTGATGCGGCTTTGAATATGCAATCTCGGAATTATGCATCTCGGAATTTCTACAACCCATTGACATTGTAGCTTTCTTGTGGCGTTTGACCCGCCTGCCATCGCCTACCGCGGCCGCCCTCGTTAGGTTCGTCTGCTATGGTTAGGAACGCGTGGTTCGACATGGGCAGATAGGCATGGGCGGGCAGGTTTATGCCATTCAGATGGAGTGATGCCCCCCAAAACCATCCTTTACAATCCCCATAGATATTGGTAGGGTTTCCACCAAGATTGTCCTCGACACACAGATCTGGGTTTGGTGGGTGCAGAAAAACAAATAGTGCAATTTGCAGTATGCCTTGATAATGAAGGATACAAAGCTTCTCTCGACGTCGGGAAATTGTACCGAGTCATTCCCGATGATGAAGCTGCTGCCCACGGCTATATAAGAGTTATAGATGAGAGTGGAGAAGACTACGCTTTCACAGCAAGCCGTTTTCACTTGGTCCAGCTGCCTCTATCTGTTGAGAGGGCTCTGTTATCAGTGTTTCAGACATAAGGGTGCCTAACCTAACTGGGTCCCCTATTCGCTACTGTTGATTCTTTTCTCAGACCACGGCTTTGTTGAGAATAAGGCATTCAGTCGCACGGATAAATATGAAGCCCCGCGCTACATGCACGGCAAAGATTCGCCATTCGAGGTGATTATCCCCATAAGCGCTAAGTTGTTTTTGCCCAGGAGGGACTGAAAAAAATGAACATCGAACATCGAACGTCCAACATCGAATGTTGAATGGGAAAAGATGAAGAAACAGACATATGACCTGGAAGAAAGGCTGCTCGAGTATTCGGTGCGAATCATAAAGACAGGAAACAGAAGAATTAATTAAGATTTTCGTTACGAGTATCAAAACG
>JAUWXF010000242.1 GCA_030616475.1 Desulfobacterales bacterium | reverse complement strand
TTTGAAATGATGCTTATTGTGCTATGGTGTAGTGATGCCGCGAAAGTCGAGGATAGACGCGCCGGGTGCGATGCATCACATTATCGCTCGGATAGGAGATAGGGGACGTTCGTTCCGAGCGTTCTTGACGGGAAAGTGGAAGGGGACGTTGGTGCAGAGCGTGCGCAGGGCTTGCTGATTAGGACCAAATCGCTTATGTGTTGCAGGAAATGTTTCATGGTGCTAAGAGTCTTAGATAGACGCTATGGCTGAAAACACTTTAGGCAAGCTCGGAACGAACGTCCCCTATTTCCGAAGGGACACGGCTCGTTGAAGGTGGCCATGAGTTTTCTTCCGGATGTCTATATTCACTGCGAGGTTTGCGAGGGCCGGCGATTCAATCAGGAGACCCTCGATATTACTTACAAGGGGAAAAACATCTCAGAAGTCCTGGAACTCACTTTCGATGAGGCAACAAAGTTTTTTTCTGCCGTGCCGTCTATTCGCCGTGCCGTCCAAGTGGTCTGCGACATTGGCCTCGGTTATCTGTGCCTGGCACAACCCAGCCCCAGCCTGTCTGGCGGCGAGGCCCAGCGCATCAAGCTGGCCGAAGAGCTTGCCAAGCCCTCACGAGGGCGCACCCTTTACATCCTGGATGAACCCACTTACAGGCCTCCACCTGGCCGATGTTCAAAGGCTCGTAAAAGTGCTTCAGGCCTTGGTGGATGAGGGAAACACCGTGGCTGTGATTGAACACAACATGGAGATCATAAAGGAGGCCGACTGCATCATTGATCTCGGCCCGGAAGGTGGTGATGAGGGAGGTCATGTGATGGCAGTAGGATCGCCCTTAGAGCTTCTTGACCACTCGAACGTGTCATACACGGCCAGCTACCTCAAGAAATACCTTGAAAGGAAGTTGTCACGGGATTAATATCTCTTGGCCTGCAAGGAATAGGATGATCAAAGCATGTAACCGTTCACGGGATGGCATGTTTCCTGGAACGGCTTGGCCGATAACTCACAAATGCCAAGACATAGGTTACCCAAGCCTAAGGGTAAAAAATGCCAGGACATAGGATCGTGGCAGGTGTGGATCAAGGAGATGAGCGAAAGCGAACCATTGATGAGGTGTCGAAACATTAAGAACGATGTCAAAACCGGGGTTCTAGCTTGGTCCCGGGACGAGCACGGAAGAAACCTGCTTACTGGCCGTGCGGCATCCAGCATAAAGGTGGCATGACCTTGATTTAGGCTCTTGCGTGGAACGTGGGAACTCTTCATGTGATGTTAAGAGAAAACCCTATAAGTGAGGACCACGAAGGGGGAAAGTATCGATGCACATGAAGGGGGCGGATCATCCTGTAGTAGTGTTGAAGGTTCTGTAATGGAGCTGGAGCGAAGGGGATGAGTCAGCTCGTAGGAGGTGGCAGCCAACCCAAATATGGGGAGGAGCTGGATTACTTTCTGCGTCGGCTTGAGACTGTGAGGTTTCAAGAGGAGGGCTGGCAGGAGCCGTATGAATCGAGAGGTTCACGTACGTTTTTGTGGGGGACTGGAGGTGAGATTCCTCTGGTCTACCCGGCTCCTGAGTGGGGTGGTTGCGTTGACGGTAATAGATGATTCAAGGAGAGCCGAACACCTGGGCGACAATATTGTGATATACAGAATCCACTATATTGCAATATTCAGCATTCTATATAATATCTGTTATGTTGCGGAATAAGGACGAAGACGATGAAAGTAGAATCGATTATGCAATATGAAGTGTTTACGGTAAGAATGGATGACACTATTGGAACAATTCATGAAATATTGAAGAGAGCCGAGTTTCACCATCTTTTAGTTGTGGAAGGCCGAAAATTAGTTGGCATCTTATCGGACCGTGACACTCTAAAGGTTATAAGTCCTTTTATAGGTAGGCTTTCTGAACATCCACGCGATATTTCCATTCTTGATAGGAAAGTTCATCAGATTATGACGAGAAAGGTAATCACCGTTCAAAAAAGCACGAGCGTTGAAACCGCCGCGAATCTATTGTTGGAGAATAATATATCATGCCTTCCCATTACTTCAACTGGTGGAGAGATTGAAGGTGTCTTGACTTGGAAAGACATTCTTGGGTGCTACATGGCTAGAAAATAAGTAGCATTCGACTAAATTGGAATATTGGGATTTAGGGGACGTCCCCTAAATCCCAAAACATAACCACCGTTGGAGTTTGGGGACGCCCTTTACATTTACAGTTTTGAAATTATGATTCTTGTGCACGTTAAGGCAAAAAGCCTGTTGTGCTATTGGGCGGTAAGAGACATTGGTATTGGTATGGCTCAAATAGCAAGGCGATTGAATTTCTCATTGGCCGGGGTGAGTCAGTCGGTAAAGCGAGGAGAGACAATAGTACAACAAAAGGGCCTCGATCTCATCGATCCTTAAGCCTAAAACCTTAAATATGGAAATGTAAAGGGTGTCCCCAAACTTACAAAAGAGGCAAAATTATACAGACGGTCATAAATAATTGCGCACACAAGGCATTGCTGCCTCGCGGAGTAGACAGGGGAGAACTGTATAATGCGCAATTATTTATGACCGCGTGTATAGAAAAGGTATTATATGTTTGGTCATAGAAATTCCCCCAAGAACAACCAGTCTTATGAACACAATCACCGACACGATGCTCATGTCCATACCCACGGTGCTATAGACCCATCTATTTTTACCACTCAACGAGGAATTTGGGCCATCAAGTAGTCATTCTTTGGATTACTCGCTACTGCCCTTTTTCAAGTTGTTATCGTCTTGTTTTCTGGAAGTGTGGCGCTTCTTGCCGACACGATTCACAACTTCGGCGATGCCGCCACTGCTATTCCGCTATGGATTGCTTTTACGCTTGCACGAAAAAAACCCAGCAAACGGTTTACCTATGGCTACGGTCGGGTGGAAGACTTAGCAGGTGTAGCAATCGTACTCACTATTTTGTTTAGTGCCATCGTTGCTGGCTACGAATCCATTGATCGCCTCTTTCACCCACGAACGGTGATGTATCTCTGGGCAGTAATCGCTGCATCGGTGATTGGTTTCCTCGGCAATGAGGCTGTAGCACAATTACGCATCAAGGTTGGCAAAGAGATCGGTAGTGCCGCTCTCATTGCCGATGGTCATCACGCCCGAGTAGACGGCTTGACTAGTTTGGCCGTGCTTTTCGGTGCAATTGGAGTTTGGCTGGGCTATCCATTGGCAGACCCTATCGGCGGTCTTCTTATTACTGCTGCAATCTTCCGAATCGTATGGGAATCTGGCAAGTCTATTTTCACCCGCTTACTCGACGGGGTAGACCCAGAGGTTATTGATGAAATCAAACATGCGGTGAATCACACCCGGGGGGTGCAAGACGTCTCTGAAGTGCGAGTGAGATGGTTGGGCCACAGGCTTCATGCGGAGATAAATACAGCCGTGAGTCCAGAGATCTCTGTTGAAAAAGGACACGAGATCGCCAAGGAAGTCCGACACCAGCTATTGCATCATTTACGATATCTTTCCAATGCCACAATCCATATTGATCCTGTGAACGCATCAGGTGAGAAACATCATCGCATTACTGAACATACACACGACGATTTACCTGCTCATTCACATTAACAGTAGAAGGTTTCGGGGGGTTAAACTTACATATTACAGCAAATGAAAATAAAGTTAGAGAACAATTATCTTTATAAATTTATAAAGCAGATACAAAGACTTGGGGACGCCCTTTACATTTACAGTTTTGAAATGATGCTTATTGTGCTATGGTGTAGTGATGCCGCGAAAGTCGAGGATAGACGCGCCGGGTGCGATGCATCACATTATCGCTCGGATAGGAGATAGGGGACGTTCGTTCCGAGCGTTCTTG
>JAUWXF010000348.1 GCA_030616475.1 Desulfobacterales bacterium | reverse complement strand
CTAGTACATTGTTTCATAAATTCTGCATTTCAAAATGGCAATTTGAAATAATACTGTATTTCATCCATTTTGCACCAGCATTGAAATCCGAAATTCGAATATCGAAGCACGAAACAAATTCAAATGACAGAAACCTCAATGACAAAAACGGAAAGGGACACCACCAGACCGCATTTGTTTTGAATTTCGAACATTTGGATTTTGATATTGTTTCGGCCTGCCCTGGCGCGACATACCTGGATGATTCTGCTGCCCATGTAAGTCAGGTCTGGGCCAGGGATTTCGGATTTCGATATTCGTATTTTCGAAACGGTTGATGCGTTTCGTCAACATGTTAGATTGCCAAAATCGAACGTAGAACGTTCGAGACACTGCACTATATTCCGGGCGGTCCCTGGACCAGCATCTCGGCCAGGGTCAGATTCACCCGGGGCAAGGCCTTGATCTTCGGTCCGACAAAGGCCATCTCCAAGGAGGCCAGGTCCCGGTAAAAACCTGTTCTGTCCAGAACCGGCACTTCTTCGAGATGCGAGTAAAGCTCCTGGCACCTGAAACATCCGGGAAAGCTCATTTTTTTACCGTCCGTCCTGATAAAGCTGTTTGGGACACCGTGCATGCGGCAGATCATGAGCCTGTATCCGTAAAGCTGGCAAAGCCCGTTATCGTTCAAGGGACACATAATGCGGGGCTTAAGGCCCTGAGCCAAGAGAGCTCGGCTCTGCCTGGCGTACTCTCCGGCTCTGTTCATAAGCTCCCGCTGTTTTTCATCGGGACGGGATCTTATTCCCTTCCAGAGATAAGCCCATTCTATATAGGTATGGTGCTGGAAATAGCTGGTGCAGCAATTGTCAGGACATCCCAGGCAGGAGAGGCCGATCTTTCCGGCTACCCGGTTGTAGGTTTCTTCCATCTCGGAATAGAGCCGGGAGAGCTTTCCAAACAGGGTGCTTTTTGATGTTTTTTTTCCCATCATACCAGAGTTGCAAGTTAGTTCGCTTCGCTCACAATTGGAATGTTGGACACGAAGTGAAGCTTGCGCTCATAATGGAATGTTGGAATAATGGGTTCAGCGGTAAACAGCCCATTTTTAAATTCTTGTTTATCCAATTTTTACCAATATAGCATTATTACAGACTCGCAAAATCTCCTGGTGTCCCCATTTTATTGAAAAATTATGGAACTCGATAGACCAAGAGTTCCCTGGCAGACCAGATATGATCAGTAATTTGAGCCGCAAGAGCGGGCGTTCTTTGGCGCCATTGTCTATGGCTG
>JAUWXF010000331.1 GCA_030616475.1 Desulfobacterales bacterium | reverse complement strand
GGCCCAGCATATAGCCTCAATGCCAGCACCCGCCTGCCAACGCCTGAGACAGCATTGAGCTTATGTGCCGACATTTCTGGCAATGGCGGGCAGGTACATGGCAATGGCGGGCAGGTTTCGATATTCGGATTTCGGATTTATTTAGTCTTGTTTAGAAATAGATTCACCATCAATCATGACGTACTGTTTGAATCATGCGAAAACAGACAGACGATATCCGTTTTTGAAGGAGGTACTACCATGTCACTTGAATTGAAAAGCAGAATCGAATCTCTTCACAATAAACTGGAACAACTCAGGGGTTATCTTTGACTTAGATGCAAAACAGAAACGGCTCAAAGAAATCGAAGGAATCATATCTAAGAAAGGCTTTTGGGATGCTCCGGAGGAAACCAAAGAGATCCTGAGAGAAAGAACGACCCTTTCCGATACAATCAATTCCTGGCAAAAGCCCCACCATGAGCTGGAGGACGCCAAGGTCCTTTTAGACCTTGCCATAGAAGAGGATGACGAAGCGACCACTCAAGAGGTCTCTGAAACGGTTCAGAGGCTGGAAGATGCCGTTCATCGAATGGCTCTGGCATGGATGCTAAGTGGCAAAGACGATGCCAAAAACGCCATTGTCTCGATTAATGCCGGCGCAGGCGGAACTGAGGCCCAAGACTGGGCCGAAATGCTCTTCCGTATGTATCTGCGCTGGGCTGAGCGAAAGAATTGCAAAACCACCGTTGTTGACTTGCAGCCGGGTGAAGAAGCTGGCATCAAGAGCGCCACTTTTATTGCCAGTGGTCCTTATGCTTATGGTTACCTGAAGGGCGAAACCGGGATCCATCGCCTTGTGCGGATATCACCATTCGACGCCAGTAATCGTCGGCACACCTCCTTTGCGTCGGTCTCTGTGTCTCCGGAACTCAACGAGGAGGTTGTTATAGACATTGACGAAAAAGATGTGCGAATCGACACTTTCCGCTCCAGCGGTGCAGGCGGTCAGCACGTCAACAAGACCAGCTCTGCTATCCGGATCACCCATTTGCCAACAGGGATCGTGGCACAATGTCAGCAGGAATCTTCACAGCACCGAAACAAGGCAATTGCTATGAAGGTCTTAAAGTCCAGACTGTATGAATACGAACAAAGGAAAAGGGCCGATGAAAAGCAAGCGCTCTATGAAAGCAAGGAAGAGATTGCCTGGGGAAGTCAGATCAGGTCCTATACCCTGCAACCCCACCAGATGGTCAAAGACCATCGAATCGATCTTGGGATAGGAGATGTCAATGATGTTTTAGATGGAAACATAGATCCTTTCATTGAAGGGGTGCTACTTGCGAAAGCATAGGGGTTTTGCCTCAATTTGGAATCTTGGAATGACGGAATACTCGGTCGTATCTGGCTCGTAAATCTCGAAGCTCGAAATACGAAATACGACACGAAGTGAAGCTTGCGCCAAACAAATCCAAAATACGAATTCTCTAATGTTCAAAACAATGCTTGATCAAAACTGCATATACGAATTTTCGGTCATTTGAATTTTGAAAATTGTTTCGGATTTCGACCTGCCCGCCATTGCCAGAGACCTGCCCGCCATTGCCGTGTGTGCAGGCATTGCAGATGTCCGGCGACCGTGGCGTTGGCAGGCGGGTGCCGGCACATAAGCTGAATGCT
>JAUWXF010000004.1 GCA_030616475.1 Desulfobacterales bacterium | reverse complement strand
AGCATTCAGCTTATGTGCCGGCACCCGCCTGCCAACGCCACGGTCGCCGGACATCTGCAATGCCTGCACACACGGCAATGGCGGGCAGGTCTCTGGCAATGGCGGGCAGGTCGAAATCCGAAACAATATCGAATGACTAAAATCCAAAACTCAAAAACGCTTTTGAATTCTGCCATCTTGTACCCGTTTGAAAACGCAATTGCTGTTTGGATCATTTGGTAATTTGATATTTGAATTTGTTTCGTATTTCGTATTTCGTGCTTCGAATTTCCAGTTTATCTGGGTTAGGTTATGGTAAACTCAAGATACTTAATTAAGGGCGGGCGCGTCATTGACCCGGAAACGGGCATTGACGGCCTGTTCGATATCGTCATTGAGGAAGGAAAAATCGCTTCAATCGAAAATCCGCAATCCGCAATCCCTGCCCGCCATCGCTCTCGCTCAGGCGAGGCGGGTGGGCGCAATCCGCAATCATCAATCATCAATCATCAATCATCAATCATCAATGCCTCTGGCAAGCTTGTGACCCCCGGCCTTATTGATATGCATGTCCACCTGCGTGAACCCGGCCACGAGTATAAAGAAACCATTGAAACGGGCTGTCTGGCGGCAGCCCACGGGGGATTTGCAACCATATGCTGCATGCCGAATACAGACCCGGTCAATGATAATCAATCAGTGACAGATTACATCCTCAAGAAAGCAAGAATGGCTGAAACCGTCCGTGTCTATCCTGTGGGCGCTATAAGCCGGGGACTCCGTGGGGAAAACTTGGCTGACTACGGGGAGCTGAAGGCAGCCGGTGTCGTGGCTGTGTCTGACGACGGCAACCCGGTGATGAACGCTCAGTTGATGCGGCGCGCCCTGGAGTACAGTAAAGGGTTTGAGCTCTTGGTCATCGCCCACTGCGAGGACCGAAATCTCACGGCAAGCGGGGTTATGAACGAGGGGACTACGGCCACCCGTTTAGGGCTTCCAGGTATACCGAATGCCGGAGAGACCGTGATGGTGGCCAGAGACATTGCCCTGTGTGAACTCACAGGCGCACCGCTGCATATTGCTCATGTAAGTACCGAAGGCTCAGTACGACTCATCCGCGAGGCCAAGGCGCGTGGACTGCCGGTTACGGCTGAAACTGCACCCCACTATTTTTCCCTGACCGAAGATGCCGTCATCAACTATGACACAAATGCCAGGGTGCACCCTCCCCTGCGCACGGCTAAGGACAGGGACGCAATCCGTGTGGCGCTGGCCGATGGTACGATTGATGTCATTGCCAGCGACCACGCGCCACACACCAGTATTGAAAAGGATTTGGAGTTCGATCAAGCTGCCAATGGCATGATCGGCCTCGAGACCTCTCTGCCCTTGAGCTTGCAATTGGTGGAGATGGGTCTGATGGACTTAAATGACCTAATTGCCAAGATGTCGATCAACCCGGCCAGGATTCTCAATCTCGCCCACATTGGTCTGAAGCCCGGCAACCCTGCGGACCTCACAATCATAGACCTGGAAAAGAAATTCACCGTTGATGCCAACACCTTTCGGTCCAAGAGCAAAAACACCCCCTTTAATGGCTGGGAGCTCAAAGGGAAGGCGGTCTTGACCATGGTAGGAGGGAAGATAGTCTTTGATGATGAATGACCAATAACGACTATAGCTTTTAAGAAAATGTTTTTGGAGTATAGTAAAGGCTTAATTTCGAAATTCGAAATTCGAAGCACGAAACAAATACAAATGACCAAAGCACAAAATCCAAAACAAAAGAATTATATGAAGCTTTTCAGAATTAAGTTTTGAAAATTTGAATTTCGAATTTGTTTCGGATTTCGATATTCGGTATTCGAATTTCGGATCTATTTTAGGCATGTTCCATATCCAAAAACCAAAATTTTTTTCTGAAAGTCTATTGCAATATGCCTAACCTACTCGTTGTAGATGATGACCTGAGCATGCGCGAGATGCTCGAGGTCATGCTCACATCAGAGGGATATGACGTCGAGTGTGCAGAGGACGGCACTAAGGCGGTCCGCATGCTGGAGAAGATGAATTACGACCTGATCCTTTGCGATATCAGAATGGGATCTGTGGGCGGCCTCCAGGTCCTGCGCGAGGCGAAGAGCCGTCGTCCCCAAACCGTGGTCATCATGATTTCAGCATTTGCGACCACCGAAACCGCAGTGGAGGCCATGAAGGAGGGCGCCTATGACTACATTCCCAAACCTTTTAACGTGGATGAGGTCAAACAGACGATCAAAAACGCCTTGGAGAGAAAGACCCTTGAACGCGAAAAGGAGATCCTGGATGCCGAACTAAAAGAGACTTACCACTTTGGGCGCATTGTGGGTAACAGCCCGGTCATGATGAAGATCTACAATACCATTAAGCAGGTGGCTGACACCCGAACCAATTTGCTCATTACCGGAGAGAGCGGCACCGGCAAGGAGTTGATCGCACGGGCGATCCACGAGAATAGCGCCAGATGCGAAAAACCATTTACGGTCATTCACTGTGGCGGCATTCCGGAAACTTTGATGGAGAGTGAACTATTTGGCCACAGAAAAGGGGCCTTTACAGGAGCGATTGACCACAAAAAGGGGCTTTTTGAGGCAAGTGACGGTGGCACTGTCTTCCTGGACGAGATCGCCGAGCTCACGCCTGCCATCCAGGTTAAAATCCTGCGGGTGGTCCAGGAAAAGGCATTCAAGCCAGTGGGAGAGACGCGGGATGTTCAGGTAGATGTGCGAATCATTACAGCCACGAACAAGAACCTGGAGGATGAGGTGATTGCCGGAAACTTCAGGGAAGACCTTTTTTATCGCCTGAACGTTATCCATATTGATGTCCCCCCGCTCCGGGAAAGGATAGAGGACCTGCCGTCCCTGGCGCAGCATTTTCTGGAAAAATACGCCGGGGAGATGGGCAAATCAATCCACAAGCTCTCATCGTATGCCCTCGACATGCTCGCGCGATATGATTTCCCTGGAAATGCCAGGGAACTTGAAAACATGATCGAGCGAAGCGTGGCCATGGCCACCACCAACATCATTCTCCCCGAAAGCCTTGCCCTTTCCACGTACAAGAGGGGAAAGAAAAGCGCAAAAAAATACGAACTCATGGACTTTGATATCCCGACAACCGGCCTTGATTTGGACGCTGTGCTGGCCGATGCGGAGCGTGGTTACCTGTTGAAGGCCCTTGAAATGACGCAGGGGGGCAAGCAGAAGGCCGCAGAGGTCCTTGGGATCAGCTTTCGCTCTTTGCGGTACCGCCTGGAGAAACTCGGGCTTGAATAGGCTCAATAGAATTATTTCTAGCAGAGAATTATAGAAACAATCACGAAAACACGAAAGATGGAAAACACGAAATGATATTAGGTTTTTCGTAGTTTCGTGCTTTCGTGATAAACTTATGTTTGTGGGCTTCGGTTTGCCCGGGACGGCGATAAGTATGTCTTATCTAATGGAACAAAAATGGCTCGAAATGATCCAGTCTTTCTTAAAGCTTACACCGGAAGAAAGGGCCGCTGAATCAGAAAAGCGACTTGATGAGACCCGCGAAAGGATGGCCCGAATCTATAACATCTCTCTCAAACTCTCCACTCATTTAACCACCGGATTTGCCTACCCAGTAATTACCTGCTTCTTATCTGCCTACAACAAATTTGCAAGTCCACTCAACCCCTCGACCACTTGACGAAGTCCCCCCAAAAAAATCCCTCAAATCTTCATCCCGTGCAATGCCTGCCCGCTCGTGCCTTGTCCGCCTCGCTCCGCTTGCCCGCAACGCTCTCGCTTGCGAGGCGGGCGGGCTTGGCAGGAGGGCGGGCCTTGCAATGGCAGGCGGGCGGAGCCTATTTCACTGGAGCTGTTTACCCCGTGAAATGCGTAGCTTATTTAACTGGGGCCTGCCCCGCCTGCCCCGTAGGTAGCGACTATCGTACTGGGGTTAATCCTGTCTAACATATTTTTGACTAACAAAAATCGTCAGGCATCTGACATTTTTTGGAATCTCAGGGCACTCAGACTCTGGTTCTTCTGGACGCGTTTTTGAAATAAGTCATAATATCACATGGTTGTCAAGCGCGACCCTCTTTCAGGGATTATGGCATATATCTTGCTGAATAGGGTGGCAACTTAAGATTTTCCAATAACGACCTTCCAATTCAACGAAACCTGAAAGGGGGTGAATGAAACACAAAGCGGTACTAATTTCAAGCGGCGTAGCCGCATTTCATAAAATCGCAGCGCGATTTTATTAAAGGAGGATTCAACATGTTACAAAAACTGAGAAAAAAGAACGAAAAGGGTTTTACCCTGATTGAGCTGATGATCGTTATTGCCATCATCGGCATCCTGGCAGCAATCGCTATTCCGAACTTTATCAGCTACAGGAAGCGGTCCTATGACACGTCAGCCAATGCTGATGCAAAAAACGTCTATACCTCAGCCATGGCCTACTACGTTGACTATCCGACCGGTACCATCGCCTCGGGTACAGCAGACACCAGCCACGATCTATACACCTATGGTTTCCGGCCCACATCCGACGTTACCGTCACCATCGGCGCAAACGCCACGCAGAGCAACTTCGGTTGCACCTCGTACCATGGTGCCGGCGACAAGACTTATACAGTGGGCGCAGATGGCGGGATCACCAGTTAATTAGTTGAATATACCTGCCCAAAAGGAGATAGGCCATTAAACACAAGTGGTTTATCTCCTTTTTTTTATGAATCAAGTTGTACAATTCTCGTCAAGAAGAACACATGTCATGACCATGCCGGAACCACGCACCTCTTCTTCCAGTACTCTTCTGTCCACACATATTCTGGTGGTTTTGTTATTTCCCCTGATCGGCCTGCTCCTGTATGGTCATACCCTCCAAGCTCCCTTCTACCTGGATGATTTCATCAATATAAGGGACAGGCTCCACGCCATTAACTCTTTGTCCATTCATGAACTTGTCAACTGTGCATCTAGTAGTTTCCTCCCTCGACGGCCCCTGGCTAACCTCAGCTTTGGCCTGAATTACTATTTTCAAGGCCTTCGCCTGCCCGGCTACCACATGGTCAACATCGTCATTCACGTGTTAAGCGGAATTCTCCTCTACCTCTTTGTCTTCAAAACGCTCACCCTGCCGGGCCGGCATCCCTGGTGCAAGCATCCGGTACATACTGCGACCATGGCCGGCCTCCTGTGGTTTGCCAACCCTTTGCAGATTCAGTCGGTCACGTACATTGTTCAGCGCATGACCGGTATGGCGACTCTATTCTTCCTGTGCTCATTCCTGTCTTACCTGTACGGCCGACTGGCCCAACAGATGCGCACCCGTATCGCCCTTTTTGGATTATCCGCCCTATGCTGGGCCTTGTCCATGGCATCCAAAGAGATCGCATTAACACTGCCTGTGCTAATATTCGTCTATGAATGGTTTTTTTTCCAAGACTTAGACAGGGCGTGGCTAAAAAAATCGGCCATCTATCTTGCAGCAGGATTCGCAGTTCTGCTTGCCGCAGTTTATCTCATCTACCATTACAGTCCGTTAGACCTTGTGACCGCCATTTCGCAGCCCAGACAATATACGGCTTTGGAAAGGTTTTTGACCCAGGGGCGTGTTATCTTTCTCTATGTCAGCCTTCTCATATATCCCCATCCGTCCAGGCTCACCCTTAATCACGATATTGTCGTATCTCACGGCCTGCTTAATCCTTTCACCACCCTGCTCTCATTTGCCGGTTTTTTTCTTCTATTTGTCTTAACAATTCTAACGGCCAAACGATATCGCATCGTCGCTTTTTGCATCATCTGGTTTTTTGCCAATCTGGCAATAGAGGCCCTTGCCGCTTCCATAGAACCGGCCTTCGAGCATCGGGTGTACCTTCCTTCCATGCTTTTTTTTCTGCCTTTGGTCTGGATCTTGTTTAAAGGCATCAAAAAACCAAAGCTCGTTTTTTCAGTCGCAGCCGCATTCATCCTCATTTTTGGATTTTGGACGTATCAAAGGAATGCCTTGTGGAACGACCCTGTAGCGTTTTGGGAAGATGCGGTAAAAAAATCCCCAAACCATTATCGGCCCCATTTCAACCTTGGAACCAGCTATCTCAATACCAGGTCATACGACCGCGCAATCACCGCGTTTGAAAAATCCTTGATGCTGAGACCTCCGTATCCGGATGAAACATATACGAATATCGGGGCGCTGTACCTTGAGACCGGGCAACACGATCTGGCCCGACAGAATTTAAACCGCGCCGTGAGGCTCAACCCCAACAACTACATGGCACATGACCTCCTGGCGAGTTTGGACCAAAAAGAGGGAAATTACGACGGAGCCTTGAAACATTATGGGGCGGCAATCAAGATCAATCCGAATTTTAGTCCATCGTATCACAACCTTGGAATTCTCTATATGGAGATGGAAGACCTGAGCAATGCCGTAAAGGCATTTAGACAGGCAGTCGCCCTAAGGCCTATGTGTAGCCAGGCATACAGCAGCTTAGGACTTGCATTGGCCAAGCAAGGACGCTGCGATCTTTCGATCCCGACGCTCCAAAAAGCGATAAAAATGGATGCAGGGAATCAAGAAGCCCGGTTTAACCTCGCCACTGCCTACAATATGATCGGACAGTATGAAATGGCGGCCCAAACATACAAGACGCTTCTTGAAATTAATCCAAAGGATGTTGAAGCAATGCACAACCTTGGCATGATCTACCTGAAGCACCTCAAGGATATTCGACAGGCCAGGTTTTACTTGAATAAGGCATTGTCCACAGATCCGGGCTACAACCAGGCAGCTACTGTTAGAAATATTTTGTCCCAAACGGGAGTGAAGCCGGGATATAAATCCTAACCCGGATAAACCCGCCCTCCTGCCAAGCCTGCCCGCCATCGCGAGCGCTCAGGCGCGGCGGGCGGGCGGAGTGAGGCGGACGTGCCGGAATTAAGGGATTGCCTGCCCGCCAGTGCCATGTGTGCAGGCATTTGCTGCCAGGCGAGCGTGGCGCTGGCAGGCGGGTGGCAGGCGGGCGAATTTAGAGATTTAGGAATTAACCGCACGGATAGAACTTTTTGCCGACAGGATTGACAGGATTAACATGATTTCTTTTCATCTATTCCGTTTCCTGAAACCAAGAAAAAATCCAGTATATCCTGCCCGCCCCGTTAAATGAACCACCATATTTAACTGGGGTGTATCCTGTCTAAATAAAACACGAGGTTAGGAGAGACTTCGCTAAATGCTCAAAGGAAAAAACATCGTGGTGGTTATGCCCGCCTACAACGCGGAAAGAACTTTACGAAAGACTTACGCAGAAGTTCCAAGGGAAATCGTGGACGACGTCATTCTGGTAGACGATCAAAGCCTGGACAGGACAGCTGAAATCGCTCGGTCTCTCGGTATCAATACCATCGTCCATTCAAAGAATCGTGGCTACGGCGGCAATCAAAAGACATGCTACAGGGAAGCCATCAAATTGGGTGCAGATATTGTTATCATGGTCCACCCTGACTATCAATATACGCCAAAGCTCATCACTGCCATGGCTTCGCTCATAGCCGAGGGGCTGTTTGATTGTGTGTTGGGGTCCCGCATTCTCGGTGTGGGGGCGTTACGGGGAGGCATGCCACATTATAAGTATGTGGCCAACCGCGTACTTACCCTCATCCAAAACTTGCTGCTCGGGTACAAGCTGTCCGAATATCACACGGGTTATCGAGCATTTTCCAGGAAGGTCCTGGAAACACTGCCATTAGAAAAGAATGACGACGATTTTGTCTTTGACAACCAGATGCTTTCACAGATCATATATGCAGGATTCAATATCGGCGAGGTCACTTGCCCCACACGCTACATGGAAGATTCCTCGTCTATTAGTTTCTCTAAGGCCATTTTATACGGCATTGGAGTTGTCAAGACGTCAGTTTCGTTCCGGCTGCACCGGTGGGGATTACGCAAAGACCGTCTCTTTACCCAACTTGATAGCATAGGAATTTCCTTTTCTTGAGCGGCGTAGCCGCGTCGTATTAAATCGCGCAGCGATTTCATAACTTGACGGCACAGACAGTTGACCGGCTTGCTCCCCGCAAGCCCCGTCATAGTTCCCTCTCCCCTGGCGGGAGAGGGTTAGGGTGAGGGGGTATAAAGGGAAAAAGCAAAAAAATCCATGAAATCGTGCCTGCCCCGTGAAGTTATCCTTTACTTCCACTGGGGTAGATCCTGTCTAACAAAAAGCACTACATTGATTCATGACAATAGTTGCCCAAACCCCCAATCCCGTCTGCCCGCTATGTGAATCGAACAGTACCAGTCCCCGCTCGGGCTACCAGCGCATCATGCCAGGCAATTGGACATTGTATCAATGTTCAGAGTGTGGAACTTCCTTTTTGAATCCTATGCCTGATCCTGAGACCCTGGCAAGATATTATGACGAAGATTACTACGGCTCTGGAGAGGGAAAATTTCTTGGTCCTGTAGAAGCTATCGTCCGATTCTTTCGATACCTACGCGCAAGAGCCATACGGAGGTTGGTACCAGCAGGCCGTATCCTCGACGTGGGCTGTGGCAGGGGTGTGATGCTCAAATTTCTAAAACGCTGGGGATATGAAGTTGATGGAGTTGAACTGGATACCGTGGCTGCTGTGCGGGCACGAAAAAACCTGAATCAAGAAATCTTCCGCACATTAGACCAGGCTGCTAAACGACTGCCCCAACAGTATCAGGCCATCTGTTTCTGGCATTCCCTGGAGCATCTGCCCCAGCCCGGAAAAGCCTTAAAGATCGCTGGCCGCCTCCTTGCCCCCGAAGGTATCTTAGTCATTTCAGCACCTCACATGGAAAGCCTCCAGAGTCGTCTATCGGGTCGGTCCTGGTTGCATCTAGATCTACCTCGCCATTTGATCCACTTTGACATGAATCGCTTGGCCGCGTTTCTCCAAACCAAAGGATACCGTATCATTCGACACCAGCATTTCTCACAGGAATATAACGTGATTGATACCCTGTCTTACCTATACAGCATGCTTGGATTCGACCGCCTCTATCCATTTAATCTCATACGGGGAGTGCATAGGCACAAAGCTTGCAGAGACATAGATGCTTTGAGGAGCGCCCTGGGGCTGTCAGTCTTGCTGCCATTGACAGGAGTCGCCTTTTTCATTGCAAATTTGTTCTCACTGTTCGGTTCCGGAAGCACGACGACACTTTTTCTTGGAAAGCGGGATTGATCCGTGAAACCACACGGGCTGGCGTGGCACAACACGCGCATGATCCATCCTTGAAGCACATATTGAGCATGGAGAGTCACTCTTTACGCAACTATATCCCAGCGGCTTTGGCCATATCAGTCTTTGGGGTCTATCTGAGTACCATGTGTCCCACTGTCTACCTAGGCGATAGCGGAGAATTCACTGCTTCAGCATTTTGCCTTGGAATTCCCCATAATAGTGGCTATCCCCTTTATGCCCTCCTTGGGAAACTCTTTTGCCTCATTCCGCTCGGCAATATCGGCTTCCGAGTGAACCTCATGTCAACTGTGTTCGCTGTCCTGACTGTATGGCTTGTCTACTCCTTCATACTCAAGACTACTTTTTCTCGGGTATCTGCCTTTGTCGGGTCTCTTGTTTTGACCTTTGCGCCAGTATTTTGGTCTCAAACCGTGTGTGCGGAAGTCTATACCCTGCACACCTTTTTTGTAGCGCTGCTGATAAGGCTCCTTTGGTGGTGGGATGAGAAGCGGACGTTTTGCCGGCTGGCCCTCTTCGTTTTCATAACGGGACTGAGTTTCGGCAACCATATGCAAACGGTCATGCTCGCCCCGGCGGTGCTTTTCCTGATATTGTCTGCTGATCGTAAGACACTCTTAAACTTGAAAAACTTTCTTCTCCTCTCTGTTTTCTTTCTTCTTGCCCTCTCTATTTACCTCTATCTGCCAATTCGAACCGATGCAGGGGCAGCTATCCACTGGGGAGACCCGAATACGCTGAGTCGATTCTTGGCACATGTGACTGGCCGCGCTCATCGGGGAGGCTATCTCCTGACCAAGAGTTCATTTGAATACCTGCTTCGCACCAAGGAAATTCTCTGGTTTGTGGGAAGCCAGTTTGGCCTTGTGCTACCTCTCGCCGTGTGGGGATGGCTGAAGTTACCCTCAGCCCGCTGGCAGACATTCTTCGTAGCAGTTGTTCTCTTTGATCTCGTCTACGGCGTCTTCCTTAACATTATTTCCCTTGAAATTACACCCTTTGGTCTTCCCTCTTGCGTCATCTTGGCCATTCTTGTGGGCACGGGGACAGCCCGTATCCTTGAGGCGGCAAGACGACACTCCTCTGTTGGCAAGATGACCTTCAGAGCTGTTAATATCGCCGCCTGCATAGTGCCGGCGGTACCTCTCACTTTCAATTATGACCTTTGCAACCAAAGTCGCAACTATACGGCCTACGAGCATGCCCTTAATATCTTTAGAACCGTAGACAACGGAGCAACACTCTTTCTGGATGGAGACAACAACATCTTCCCTGTCACTTACGGTCGGATAGTTGAAAGGATGCGAGAAGATGTTACACTCTATGACCGCCATAATCTTTTTTTTAAGATGCCTTATGTAGACGAATACAAGGAAAAGTCTTCCAGCAAATGGAAGCAGCTTAGACCTGTCGTCGAAAAACGCATTATAGAAAAGGCCGGAGATAGTACCTATTTCGCCGTCTTTAACCCATCTATTGTTTCTGTCCCAAACCAATTTACCATGTATCCATATGGCATTCTTTACAAAGTCACGCCGAGCATTACTCCATTGCCTCATGACGCAGGAGAAACCGTCTGGTCTCGTTACATTACGGAAAGCATATATGACCAGTTTCAAAAAGATTTCATGAGTCGGGAAGTATCTGCCTATTTTCATTTTGCTCTGGGCAAATACTTCTTTATGACTGGCCAGCCGGACTCCGGCCTGAAATCGATGCAGTTGGCATCCACGGTGGGGCATGACGACACGACCATCCACTCTGATATTGCCGTCTTTCTAACAGATCGAGATTTTTTTGAGGAGGCTCGGTTGGAGTTGGAAAAAGCCTTAATCTATTATGAAGACCTGAGCGGGGTATACAACAACTGGGGATATTACTATCAAAAGCTTGGTAATTATGACAAAGCCGCAAGGTCTTATCGTAAGGCAATCGATCTGCGTCCCGAAAATCACGGCTATTATAACAATCTCGGTCTGGCCCTCTACCATGAAGGAAAAGAGGAGGAGGCAGTAGTTGCCTTTCAAAAGTCGCTGGCCATCAATGTGAACCAACCGAAACTCGAAAAGTTTCTGAAAGAACACGGGCTGAAACAGAGCACTGTTGATAAATCCAAAATCCAAAATCCGTACTGTTTTGGCGCAGGCTTCACTTCGTGTCAAGGCGTGAGCCGCAAATCCAAAATCCGATAGACCATGTGCTATTTGTCTCTTGTCATTCCCCTTTATAATGAAGAAAGTTGCCTGAACAAAAACCTTGAAACCATCAAGGCGTATCTCGACACTTTGAAAAAAGATTATGAAATTATCCTTGTCAATGACGGAAGCACTGACAATACGGCCTCTATTATTGAAGAAATTGTTCGAGACACCCAGCGAGTGCGTTTTTTGAATAGCCTCTTGAACAAAGGCAAAGGACATGCTGTTAAAAGTGGTGTTCTGGATGCTACTGGGAAATATATTGTCTCTACCGATGCCGACCTAGCTGTGCCGGTTCATTTTATCAGTAGATGTCTGAAAAGATTGGAACGTGGTATTCCAATGGTCATCGGATCAAGACATCTGCCACAGTCATCTCTCAGAGTTCGTGAACATCTTGTGCGGCAGTTCTTGGGAGGGGTCTTTCGAAGGCTTGCACAACTGAGCCTCGGCTTGAGAGTCTCTGATATTACGTGCGGATTAAAGGGATTCGAGAAAGAGGCTGCCTTGGACATCTTTTCTCGATCAAGAATCGAAAGATGGGGCTATGACGCCGAAATAATCTTTCTTGCCCAAAAACTCGGCTATGCCATCGGCGAAATACCCGTAGAATGGTATCACTCTTTTGACTCCAAAGTTAAAGTAGCATCAGCTTCCGTTAGGACACTCACCGAGATGTTACAGATACAGTATTATTATCTCACAAACACTTACAAACAGTGCGGCGATGGAAAAAAACGAATATAAGGTCATGTATGACATTGAACAATCGTACTGGTGGTTTATCGGCAAACAGTCTCTGGTCAGAACTGTCTTAAACGGGTTCTCTTTGGACGGCATAATGCAGGAGAAGATACTCGACATCGGGTGTGGAACCGGCGTTATACTAAAACTCTTGGAAAGCTTTGGCGTTGCCTACGGCATGGAACTGTCATCGGAAGCCATCCGCTTCTTGAGAAAAAGAGATTTGAACCTCGTTGTTCGTTCAGATGCCAGCCAATCCATTCCATTCAAGGGAGGCAGTTTTTCAGCAATCTTATGCCTTGACGTATTGGAACACCTTGACGATGATTCTACCTTGTTAAATGAGATGGTTCGCGTTTGCAAACCGGGGGGGCATATTATCTTGACGGTACCGGCCTTCAACGTGTTGTGGAGTTCTCATGATGTTGCCCTGCACCACCGACGGCGCTATACCCGAAAACAGATCCTCAAAAAGGTCAACCATCTCAATTGTAGGGTGACAAAGAGCAGCTATTACAACACGGCCCTTGTCCTCCCAATCCTGGCAGTGAGAAAGCTGAAAAAGTTTTTATCCAACAAACCAAAAGCACAGTCTGACTTCTTTATGTGTCTGCCACGGTGGATTAACGCCCTCCTAACCTCATTGTTTGTATCTGAGATTCGTTGCCTCAAATTTTTCAATTTCCCCTTTGGTGTTTCTCTTTTGTTGACTCTTCAAAAAGCCAACCGAGGGTTGCCTTGAGCTCACCCAGAATGACCAAATACAGAAAAACGTTGTCGGAACTCCTTCCCATTTTTCTCCTCACGATATCTGTACTGATATTTTTTTGTAAAGTCATATCCTCTGGCAAACCTCTGTTTGGCTCCGACTTTGTCTTGTATTTTTATCCCGTAAAAGCATTCATTCGAGACTACGTTTCGGCTTGCGGTGCACTTCCATTCTGGAATCCCTACGTTTTCTCCGGCACACCTTTTATTGCCAATATTCAGGCATCCATGTTCTATCCCCTTGGTTTCCTTTTTTATATCATGCCGACAGAGTATGCTTACGGATATACCATCATAATCCACTGCATCCTCGGTTCGATATTCATGTATGTCTTTGTCCGCTCTCTTTCCGTCAATAAAGCAGGCGCCTTCCTCTCTGCCATTATTTTCACCTATAACGGATTCTTTATGGCTCATCTGTATGCCGGACATCTAACCTTTGTTCAGAACTATATATGGATTCCTCTTATCTTTTTCTACCTCCACAAGTTTCTCAAGTTCCTTCACTTAAGACATGCCATGCTGGCAGGTCTGTTTCTGGGCATTCAAATCCTGGGCGGCTTCCCGCAAATTGCCTTTTATACCATTGTCGCTTTACTTCTTTATGGCGGATATCATATTGGTATAAGGCTCAAACGTGGTGAGAGGAGCAGCATTTTCAGGCTTTCCGGCGGCATGCTCATCATTATACTATTTGGCTTCGCTCTGGCAGCCGTGCAACTCTTGCCCACATACGAATTCACCCAACTCTCCACCCGTTCCCGTGGCGTCACATACGAGTTTGCCACAACCGATTCCTTTGATCCTGTCAATTTTGTGACATTCCTGATGCCTAACTTTTTTGGAAATCCTGCAAATGGTAGCTACTGGAAATCGTCAGAATATTGGCAATTCTGGGAACTTTGTGCATATGTGGGCATAGGCCCGCTGTTGCTGCTCTGCTTTTTAAAGAAGGAGGCTCAAACCCATCAGGTGCAGTTTTTTTTTCTCTTACTCTTACTGTTGTCTCTCTTTCTGTCTCTAGGGCGATATAACCCTTTATACCGGTTTATATATCACTTGCCCGGCCTTGGTCATTTTCGCATTCCAGCACAAATAATTTATCTGTATGTTTTCTCTCTTTCTGTCCTGGCAGCAGTGGGATTGAATGGTTTAGGTCGGCTCGAATCGTATCCAAGCCCATACAAGATAATGGTGGGTGTTGGTTTCTTATTCTTTGGCGGGCTGATAGTGGCCTTTTTCTTGTGGCCTGTTAATTTTTTTAACTATGTGTTCAGAATCACCGGGCCCTCAGGGCTAACGCCAGATTTGATACCCAGGTTGCACGAAACAGTGCGGCTCTCCCTTTTCACCGGAGCAGGTTTCTTTATCCTTGTTACAGCATTGCTTCATTTGCGTTGCACGCACCGACTGGGGTCCACCTCTCTGATCGTTGCCTTTCTCTTGGTGACCACAGTAGACCTTTGGTCCTTTGCAAATCCCCTCGTCAGAACAACCAATTTGAGCTTATCTAAAGAAAAAATGGACTCGCTGCACTTTATGAAAACCGACGAAGAATTGTATCGTATTGTCACCACAGGAAGCTTCTTTGATCCAAATGAGGGCCTCTTGTATGGCTACCACGATATTCAGGGATATGACCCCTTAATATTGAAAAGGTATCTTGCCTATCTCAACAAGAGCCAGAACATGCCCACTGCCTCTGAGGCGGTAAATGTGCGGTACGTGAGAAGCCTGGATAACAATCTCATTCGAATGTTGAATGTGAAATACAATATTATTGACCATGCAGGGGTTTTGAAATTAGCTGACTACATGCCCAGGGCGTCAATGGTGCCGAAGGCTGTCATTGTGCCAGACAAAAAAATCTTAGACTTCATGATGAATGATAATTTCGACCCCACAAAGACGGTCATATTTGGACCTGAATGCCGACGCTTCATGCTTCCGGTCTGCGACGGGAAAGATTTTGAAGGCTCCTGTCTCATTACACATTATGGTAATGAAGCCATTCGAATCAAGGCTTCAGCCAACCAGGCAGGCTATCTTGTTTTGAGTGAAATATTCTACCCTGGATGGGAAGCTACGGTAGATGGGAAAAAGGTGCCAATTCTTCGTGGCAACTACCTGTTTCGCGTCGTGCCTCTGGACGGAGGAACCCATGAGGTCCAATTGCGCTTTGTTTCCTGGCCTTTTCGCATAGGAGCGATAGTATCCCCGTTGACCTTGGCTGGTTCTCTGTGGTTCATCCTCTGGAAATGGAAAAGTGGATCGTCTCACCATAGACTATGATTAGGTCCTATGCCGATTCAGTAAAGAAATTCTTCTGCCAACGTGATAAACGAGGACGCCTATTATTACAAACAAGGTCATAATGGTTATGCTAATGCCCACCTTGATAGACAAAGGATCAAACACGAAGCGGACCACGTGCTGGCCCTCAGGAAGTTGAACCACCCGAAAGAGGTAATTCCCACGCAAAATGCGTTTAGGTTGATCATCCACAAAAGCCTTCCAGCCCGGATAGAACATTTCACTCAGAAATAGATACCCTGGTGTGGAAGAGCTGGTTGAAACCACTATGTGGTCAGGCAGATACGAGACAATTTTGGCTAACCCTGGCTTCCTCGACTCGTGGCTAGAATGTTCCGAAAGGTTATATAGATTAACCCCCTCTTCCAGCAGGACAACTTGAGTCGGGGCAAACTCGGGCTTGATCAAATAATCCAATATCTCCTCTTTTCTGAAGCTCTTGCACGTCGGAACAATGAACGTCCGAGGGAGGTAAGTTTTTCGCACTGTATATTCCCTTGTAGCGTACGAAATCTCATACTTCAGGTTTAGCAGATCCATAAGTATCGCCTTTTTATGGCGTCCGTAGAAAAAATACGCCCAGCCTTCCGGAAGTAGCCCTTCGAAATACTGATTTATGTATTCATAATAACGGTGCAAAAAAAGGGCCGTGAATCCACCGACAGTTTGGTATCCGAGATACATCTCAATATTGGGTCCTAAGTTTGATACGTAGCTGCCAACCCGGTACAGCTCCCTATCTTTTCCTATACTCATGTCGAGATCCTGCTTGGTTTGCGCCATTGAATGGTAGGCTTCGTCATTATGTCGAAACGCCCCCCTGTTTGTGTAACCAAGGTCGAACAGGACAAAGGCACATAAAAAAACAGCGCTAAGCCTGGGGCTCAAGGCGCCACGTATCCAGAGAAGTATTGTTAGGAGAAGAAAGGCGCTAAACAGAGTAAGACGATGAAATTCGCCGCAAATGATGTCTGCAGCCTCAACCATCTTGTTTGGAATGGCTGCGTCAAGGATAAAGGGCGCGAAAAAGTTTGTCACAATCGATCTATCCAGGTGAAACAGCGCATCCAGCAATACCAAAGATACAACAGCGCACAGGGACAGTCCTGCCCGCCAGGAAAGACTGGCTTTGCTGTGACGAAAAAGGTCGTCCATTCCTTTTCCCGCCAGCAATCCAAAGGCAAATACCCACAAGACTATAATCTTGGACGGGGCCCTAAATTTGTCAAATCCTGGAAGGAGGTAAACCAATTTGTAGACAGGCGTGTGACCGCCCAATGATAAAACAAAGGCAATAACGGCAAGGCTGGCAGCAAAGGCCATGACTCTTCTGTTGTGCGACCCACGGTAGGACATGAAAAAAAGAAGAATGATCGGCAAAATCCCAACATAAAGGTTTTGCTGGGGGATACTCCAAGGAATATCAGAAACCCAACAGTTACCTTTTGTGTAACTGCCGAAAAAGTGCGGCATGACGGTTGTAACGATCCCTTCAGGCGGATAGGACGCACTGGTTACCATTTCATAGCTATCCATCCCGGCACGCACTGATTGGCCCATCAATTCAAAGGCCGGAACAAGCTGAATCCCAGCCACACCGACTCCGATAACAAACAGGAGTGATGCTACAATCAACAGGTTTATGCCATTCCTGTGTGCCTTGACATCACGATTGATGCTGTATAACAAAAACAGAAGTGATGCCAAGAAGGTGTAAAATGCATCCTGGGGAGCACCTGCCAAGATTTGAATACCCCAAAGCAATCCAGCCACTGCTGCGCTGAGATAGGGTTTTTGCGACGATGCTGCCTGATTGAGAAAATATATTATCAAGGGTAGCCATATGTAACTCTGTACCGGACACATCTGCCCCAGATAAAGGATAGCCACAACAAAACCATTGCACACAAAAACTGAGGCAGCCACAAAGCTTCCGGCCCTACTAATGTGAAAGGATCTCGATAGTGTGTACATGAAGGCGCCTGCAAGCAATAGGTGCATAAACATTGTATATCCATAAGCCCTGTCGGGTGAGATGATCCAAAAGAGAAAGCCGAGGGGATAAAAAATGGTCGATTCAAAATGGGCCCAAAACGGCATTCCGCCGAAGATGTAAGGGTTCCAGAATGGGATGGAATGATGTGTCAGTATCTCGTCATACAGGAAGTTCTTCATGCCAAGGTAAAAAGCAATGAAATCCGTTCCGAAAAGCCTATGTCCCCCGATGACGATGTCCTTAAAAAGGAACATGCAAAAAGCCACCAACAGAGCGTAAGGTATAAGATCCTTCTTACTAAAATGAGTTGTCATCGACACGGCTTTTGGCCCAATCAAACCTATAACCGAAGCCCCCTACCCTTTGGCCTGAATCTCATGTGGCTTCTTCTCGCAACCAATTCCCACCAAAGCTTGATTAACTGCATCCCCGTTCTAAGCAAACGGCGAAAATTGAAAAACTGGGATTTGCCGTAAGCACGATGATAGTGGTGCACCGGGACCTGCACGAAGGTATATCCAAAATCTTGAATCTTTTTCACCATCTCTAAACATATGGTGCCGGAGGTTGATTCAAGTTTTACCTCATTAAATACTCTGCGCCTGATGAGTCGATAGTCACAGTCTACATCTCGGAGCTTAAATCCAAACATCAGGCGGACAATGTGATGATACAGCTTGCCTATGATAATACGATGCAGAGGATCTTGACGGGAAATCTTGTAGCCGTTAACCACATCAGTATCCGAACGAAGGGCTTGAACCAATTTGACAAGTTCACGCGGGTCATATTGAGCATCCCCGTCGGTATAGAAAATCCATTCCTTCGTCGCCGCAGCAAAACCGCTTCTAAGAGCGCCCCCATAACCCTGATTCGTTGGATGCTGGACAATGCGGACCTGTGGGTAAACCCTTGCCAGCTCTTCTAACATTTCTCCAGTGTAATCCTGGCTTCCATCGTTTACGACGATAACCTCATAGTCATCGGTGACCTTCGGGAGTGTGAGCAAAGCGCTAATCACCATACTGGAAATTGTTCCCGCATCATTGAATGCCGGAAAAAATGCAGTAATGCTCGCCAGTTTTTTCATCCCAACCACACAAGACTTTTTACCCATAATCTTTTCGGCCCACGGCAATGATCGAAAGGCCGAATGGCAAAGACCACTTTGTAATAACGTGTGACTCAAAAATCAGACAACGCTTGAACAGTTTACCAAGCCACTTGAGGTCTATGGCAATATCCGAGTCGGTTTGCATGGGCAACCACCGCTCGCACAGTCGTTTCAAAACAACCATCGGAAAGAGGATGGTATTAACATAACTCATGAGTTCAGGTCGCAATCTACTCTGTTTGATTTTTCTCGATAGTTCCGTCAGTGTTTACCGGTGGCCGGTCGAGACCTTTATGTCATGAATCCCTCTCAACCAATCAAATGCCGGAACTCTCAGGATGAGCCTCCCTCTCGGGACCAAAACACGGGCAATTTCCATCAGGACCACGCTATCCTGAACATTCACAAAATATAAAACATCAAGCGAAGTGACCAGATCAAACGTTTCATCCGCAAATGGAATGGCCATGGCCGAGGCAATGGCGAGCCGTTGGTGGCCCCTTGTCCGACTGAGACGAGTTGCGTGGGGCGACATGTCAAAACCAGTAACGTCTCCATATTCTGATAGCAATCCCATCACGGCCCCTGGGCCACATCCTGCATCCAAAATCCGCAAGTTGCTACCCGGCCGGTAATGAGTATTGAGGACAGTCCGAATGATACCTGCCATCCCCTCGTACCACCAATGGGACTTTTCGGCTCCATACATTATTTGATATTCTCTTGGCTCCATACGTTTTCCCAATCCCTCAATCCCTTTTCTTTTTGCATAGGTATATGATGTCCGAAAGGGGGAGACCTTTGTCGGCCGGGATAATCTTTTCAACGGCCAGAGAAAAACTTTGCAGCAAGCGCCCCATCTCTGGCACGGAACGATAATACAATCGACCCTCGGGATTGAGAAATCTATCGATCACATAGGTGATGTAGAATTTCCAAAAAGGCTCCTTTTCAACGTCCAATATGACGAGGACCCCATTTCTACGCAAGCTGAAGCTGATCCTTTCCAGCACTATCTTTGCCTTGCTCTCATCCATGTGATGCAATACATCTGTCATCACCACGAGGTCATATTGTGCTATTTCCAAGCTTTCAACATCACCATAAAGAAACATGATGTTGCTCCGGCCTTTCACTGAGCGCTTTGCCACACGTACCCTGCTTGCGCTTAAGTCGATACCAACAACAGATCGAGCGCGACATTTAGAGGCAATCAGATTCGCAAGAAGGCCATACCCGCACCCGACGTCAAGGATTTTGCCCCTTTGGGGAAGAAGCGACTCGACAAGTTCATACGGGCAGAGCCTCCATCTCGTTCGCAAATAAAATGATTCCCAATTTGACAAAGGTTTGTAAAGTTCAAGCAGGTAAGGAGGTATTTTAGGAAGCACGATTTCTTAGCCCGTTTGCTGAAAAAATTGACGAATCACTGTCGTTATCTTGTCAAGATCTTCCTGCGTCAACTCCGGAAACATAGGCAACGATATGATAGTCTCACAGATCTTTTCGGTCACTGGAAATGAACAGTATGACCCGAGGCGATTGATATAAGCCGGTTGAAGATGAACAGGGACAGGGTAGTGGATAGCACTCTGAATGCCTCGTTGCAGCATAAACTTCCTCAGGTTATCGCGGGTGGACCTGTCCTCACAGCGTATCACATACTGGTGATAGACAGGCGCAGAACCTGGGATTTCAGCCGGAAGAATTATGTTTAACGAATCCAGCAACTGGCCATAAGTACGAGCAACCGAGCGACGTTTTCGGTTGTTCTCGTCAAGATGTTGCAGCTTGACTTGTAATACAGCGGCTTGTAGCTCATCCAGCCTTGAGTTGTACCCAGCCACGCGGCTAATGCGCTCCTGGTCCCATCCATACTGACGCAGGGCAAGGAGCTTATCATAAAGATCCGAACTGTTGGTCACCACTGCGCCCCCATCTCCAAGGCAACCCAGGTTCTTGGTCGGATAAAAACTAAACGCTCCTGCATCGCCCCATACCCCCACTTTGCGGCCGTGATAGAGTGCCCCGTGGGACTGGGCACAGTCTTCTATCAGAAAAAAATGATGACGCCTTGCACATTCAACGAGGGGTTTCAGATCTGATGGCTGGCCATACAGGTGTACTGGTACAAGCGCCTTCGTGCGTTCGGTGATGGCCCCTTCCACATACTGTGGATCTATGGTGTACGAAACAGAATCTATATCCACCACCACAGGAGCGGCACCACACATCTCAATGGCAGCTATGGTAGCCACGGCTGTATGTGAAACCGTTATCACTTCATCACCAGGCCCAACACCACATCCGCGAAGTGCCAAATGAAGCGCCTCGGTTCCGCTTCCCACACTGACTGCATATTCTGTATTCGTGTAATCGGCAAATTGTTGCTCGAAGGTGATGGTTTCATCACCCAAGACATAGTGTCCCCTTGTTAGGACACGGCTGATGGCTGCATCAATGGCAGGTTTGTGGGTCAGGTAATTTGCAAGAGGATTATTTTGAGGGATCATAGATAGTGCTTAATTTCAGCCTCATAGTAATGAAGGGTCTTGGCCAGGCCATCCTCAAGGCCTGTTATTGGATTCCAGTTGAGGGCCTGACGGATGTTCTCATAGTCTGCATAATAATCCCCGATATCGATGGCCTTCCTATTCTTTGGAAAAGGCATGATTCGGTAGCGTCCTTCTCCGTAAATCCTGATCATTATGGCCGCTAGGTCTTTAAGATTGACACGTTCCGGGCTTCCGAGATTATAAACTTTGCCACTCGCATCATCAGAAAGTGCTGCCAAAAGCATGGCATCGACGACGTCATCTACATAATTGAAATCTCTGATTTGCAGGCCATCCCCCCAGACCTCAATCGGCTTGTCCTGGATAAGGTTTCTTATCCAAATGCCGAGAAAAGTTTGTCGGGCATCTTTGATGCGCATACGGGGGCCGTATGTATTCGTCAGGCGCAGGGCACAGGCCCGGATGCCGTATACATTATTATAGAGAATATGGTACCACTCCCCAGCCATCTTGTTGATGCCATTTACATCCGTAGGGTGTAATATATGGTCTTCATGAACTGGAAGAAAATCCGGTTTGCCATATATCTGCCTTGTACTGGCATAGACAATCTTAATGGCGGGGTTATATTTGCGGCAGGCCTCAAGGATAAAAAGCTGGGCCCGACAATTAATGTCGAGATCGACATATGGATTCTGCATGGAATCAATGTGGCTCGTCTGTCCGGCCAGATTGAATAGATAATCCTGTCTCTGAACCAGATAGGCCATGCTGAATTCATCGCGAACATCGGCAATATTTATTCTGATGCGGTCTTCATACCCTTTGAGGTTAAATAAGCTTCCGCCGTATTCAGGGATAAGGCTGTCCACCGCAATCACGTAAGCGCCTAGGTCAGCCAACGTTCGTGCGAGGGTGCTTCCTATAAAACCAAGGCCTCCGGTTACAAGCACATTTTTTCCCTCGAAACCCTCTAGATCCATGATAAGACCTCGCTCTATTTGTCATTACTCAAGATGCATCACCCGTGCCAAGGTTACTCCATACAAGTTTCTATTGAGCATATCAAGGGGTTTTCTGCCCTTTGTTTCCACTGGTTGCATAAGTTAACTCTGTCTGATAAACATGTGTGTCATTCATTGTGACAAGACTCCAGGCACTTATGTGTGCAACTGTACGGGGTCTGGAAGCAATTTTGATCATACCCAAACTGATTTGACTGGATTCGGTATAGACTTGGCTGAAGTGGCACGATTCATGAAGAGCATTCATAAATGGGATGAATAGGAAAATGCGCTTCAGGACGGTCCATTGGGTTGTTGGTTTGATTGTTATAGGCTTGACGATGGTGTGGGCGCGTGCCTTTTACGGTTCCATGCAAGCCTATCATCAGGGAGAAGCTTACCTGAACGAAAACCAATATATCAAGGCAATCACCTTTTTCGACCGTTCCATCCATTGGTACGTACCTTTCAATCCTTATGTTCGCCAATCAGCTCAGCGTCTCTGGGAAATAGCTCTCAGCGCCGAGCAAGAAGGTGATATCCGACTCGCTCTCATTGCCATCCGAACTGTACGCCGAGGCTTCTATGCCTCAAGGAGCTTTTATACACCAAGGCAAGACTGGATCAAGAAATGCGATGCTAAAATCAATGAACTCATGGAAATTGAGCAGAACAACAGAGAAGCGCAGCGTGGCTCTGCCGGCCCGGATAAATCGATACCTACTAGTCAAGAGACGACAGGCCCAAGTACTTTTTGGAGTATCATTGTGGAAATCGGTTTTCTGGGATGGATCGGCTCCGTCATCGGGTTGCTTTTGTCGGCACATAAAGGCGAACGAGAAGCGAGGTTTTTGACATCTCAGGCCATTGCATGGGGAACTCTTACCTTGATGTTCTTTACCCTGTGGCTGATCGGTATGATCAAGGCCTGAGGAAGTCCAGGGAGACCTTGTTGTGGTAAAGGAAAAAATGCAGCGCCGTCACCTCATGGCATTGCTTCTCATTGGGATAACGCTTGCCGTGTTTTGGCCGGTTTGTGGCCACGAATTTGTGGTTTGGGACGATCAACTCAATGTGTATGAAAATCCATATCTGAATCCGGTTACAGCCTCAAATGTCCTGCACTTCTGGAAAGAGCCGCATCAGAATCTGTATATACCACTAACCTATAGTATTTGGGCAGGCACAACCTATTTTGCTCAGTCTTCTACAGTAGAAAAAGCTGGACCAAGACTTGATCCGGGCATTTTTCATGTCGCCAACCTTCTGTTTCACCTGCTGAGCGTACTGGTTGTATTCGCCATTTTAAAGATGCTGGTTGGAAATGACTGGGCTGCGTGCAGCGGGGCCATGCTGTTTGCCTTGCATCCGCTCCAGGTTGAACCTGTGGCCTGGGTTACCGGGATGAAAGATGTGCTTTGCGGACTCCTGTCGCTGGTGGCAGTGTGGCAATACATGCAGTACGCGCGAGCCAGGTCAGAGGGTTATGTCCGACCTGCAAGGAAAAACTATATTTTTGCAACTGTAGCTTTTGTCATGGCATTACTAGCAAAACCCACCGGAGTAGTTGTTCCCATCATGGCGTGGATGCTGGCTGATTTTGCACTGAAACAGAGCAATGTTCGATCCTCATTCCACTCGCATTTGCCGTTAGTTTTTTGGGTGTTCATGGCCGTGCCGTTCGTCCTGGCAACTAAATTTGCACAGGACACAGCCGTGACGTTTGTTGCCCCACTATGGGCTCGACCTTTGGTCGCAGGCGATGCACTCGCTTTTTACCTCTATAAACTGTTCATGCCGGCGAGGTTAGGGATTGACTACGGACGTTCTCCCGAGTTTGTGTTACAGCAGGATTGGATTCTCCTCACAGGATTTCTTCCTTACGCATTGGGCGCGGTTTTTTGGCTGTTGAGAAATCGCGTGCAGTGGTTGTTGGTAGCTGCGGGAGTATTTACTGTCGGCCTTCTCCCGGTGTTAGGACTGACGCCCTTTGGCTTCCAGGATTACTCGACAGTAGCTGATCGTTATCTTTACCTATCCATGTTGGGACCGGCGCTGGCGTTAGCCTGGTTGCTTTCTTCTTATCGAGAAAGGATAAAAGGCAGCCTGGTTCCTGTAGTTTGTGTTGTGTTTTTGGGATTGCTGGGAATCCAAAGCGCGTTTCAGGTACAGCACTGGAGCGGCAATATAACGTTATTCAAGCATGCGTTGGAAGTGAATCCTCGCAGCAGTGCAGGGCACAACAACATGGGGCTTGCTCTGGCGGCACAAGGAAAGACAGCAGGCGCTATTGTCCATTATCACGCGGCATTACGGATGAAGCCCAACAACGCAAAGGCGCACAACAACCTCGGAATCGCCTTGACTGGACAAGGGAAGACAGCGGAAGCCATCGCACATTTCCAGGAAGCGCTGCGGATTGAACGCAATTTTGCTGAAGCACATTTCAATCTTGGAATCGCTCTGGCTAAGCAAAGGGAAACAGAACCCGCCATTATCCACTATCGAGAAGCGCTGCGGATCAAGCCAAACGATGCAGAGGTGTACAACAACCTCGGGAATGCTTTGATGGAGCAGGGGGATATCGCAGAAGCCATTGCCCATTATCAGGAGGCGCTGCGAATCGAACCTGACGATGCGGCGGCGCGTCACAACCTGGACATCGCTCTGACCATGCAGAAGAAACCTTGATATGCGTTGCCATTTTTCAAAACTCTTAATTAGCCTGCTTCTGACCATGGCAGCCCTTGTTGTATTTTGGCAATTGGCAGATCATGAGTTTGTCAATTTCGATGACGAACTGTATGTCACCCGAAATAGCCATGTGCAAGCCGGTCTGACCTATCAGGGGCTGGTCTGGGCGCTCACCACCACTCATGTCGGCAATTGGCATCCGTTGACGTGGCTATCGCACATGTTGGATTGTGAGCTCTATGGGTTGAATCCAGGCGGGCATCATTTCACCAATCTGCTGCTTCACATAGCAAATACCCTCCTGCTTTTTGTGGTTCTTAAGCGGATGACGGGGGCGCTCTGGCGAAGCGCCTTTGTTGCCGCCTTGTTTGCGCTGCATCCCCTCCACGTGGAGTCGGTTGCGTGGGTGGCTGAGCGCAAGGATGTCCTGAGCACTTTTTTCTGGATACTTGCGATGGGGGTTTACGTCCGTTATGTTGAACGTCCAGGGCTTAATAGATATCTGCTGGTCCTTCTATCCTTTGCCCTAGGCCTTATGGCCAAGCCCATGCTTGTCACGTTGCCGTTTGTACTGCTTTTGCTCGATTACTGGCCCCTTGGCCGCTTTCAGTTTGGACAATCAAGTGATGATAGTAACTCACAAAGCCATGAATCAATAAATTTCAGCAATCAAAGGTCTTTAATTTTTCGTCTGGTTTTGGAAAAAGCCCCATTTTTTGCCGTTGCAGCAGTCTCAGGTGTTGTAACTTTTCTTGTCCAGCAAGGGGGTGGGGCCGTAAGATCTCTAGATGTCCTTCCTCTTGATATCCGTGTCGCCAATGCGATGGTTTCTTACGTCGGTTACATAGAAAAGATGATCTGGCCTCGCCACCTGGCGGTTTTTTATCCACATCCTGGCAGTAGCCTGCCAATGTGGCAGGCTGCGGGGGCGGGCTTATTGCTCCTGAGTGTATCCGGGCTGGTGGTTCGGGCGGCACGGCGGCATCCCTATCTTCTAACCGGATGGCTATGGTACCTCGGAACCCTTGTGCCTGTTATTGGGCTGGTGCAGGTGGGCAGCCATGCCATGTCTGATCGGTATACGTATGTACCGCTGATCGGTCTGTTTATCATCATGGCCTGGAGTGTTCCCGACCTTTTGTCAAGATGGCGATATCGAAATATTGGGCTCATCTTGGCGACAGGGGCACTCCTTTCAGCCCTCATGATCTGCACGACGGTGCAAGTACGACATTGGCAAAACAGCGTTGCGCTCTTTGAACATACACTCGATGTAACCGCTAACAACTGGCTGGCGCATAACAACATGGGAATTGCCTTGGCTCGGCGAGGGAAATTCGATGAAGCCATTGAGCATTATTCCGAGACGCTGGGGATCAAACCTGACTATGCACCTGCATACAACAATCTGGGCATTGTCTTAGCCGTGCAGGGGAAGACAGCAGGGGCTGTCGCCCATTTTCGCGAGGCATTAAGGATTAATCCCAACTTTACATCGGCGCGAAAGAACCTGGAAGTTGCTGTGACTGGCCAGCGGAACTCCCAATGAGACTCTTGCCCATTGTTGTGACATGAAGCGCAGGGGGTAGATATACTCGACTATCAGCTTGATTTAAGTAATTCGGTGAATGATTATCGATGTATAAGATAGGTCCAAAAATGCTTTGCCAGGTCCGGATCAAACCGATAGGTTCGTTTTCTTTTATACTTGTTCTATACATCCTTTTCTTACTCTTCTACATCATACTTATGCCGGCATTTGAAGGCGCTGACGAACCGGATCACCTTCGCTATATTGAAGCAATCTTTGAGGCAAAGAAAATCCATCCTGTTGACCGATCTGCCCCGCGCCGATATGGTATCGAAGTCTACCACCCACCGTTATACTACCACATAGCTGCCCTTACCGCCAGGTTCTTTCCAGTAGTGTTTCCCGATCATTTGGCAATCAACCCTGACAAGAACCCGAACCGCCCTTTTCTAGTCCATGATGATCCTGGTGAAATTTTCCCATTCGATTCTCCTCGCAAAACGCTTCGTCTTTTCCGAACACTGTCGCTTCTGTTTGGGATTGCTGCATTTGTCATATTTGCTCGCATATTGCGCCTTGCAATGGCAGAAAATCCGCAGGGCACAAGAATCCTTCTCCTTATAGCTGCCCTTTGGCCAAATAACCTTCAAATATTCTCCGTGGCTTCAAATGACGCACTTGTTTTTATGTTAAGCTTGGGCCTGATCCTTGCTGTGCTGAACTGCATAAGGGCCGATAGGCCGTCTTGGAAACAGGGGCTGCTTGTCGGAACCATCTTTGCCTTGGCGCTCCTGACCAAAATGACCATCCTGTTGACGGCCGCTGCCTTATTTCCTGTTCTTGTGTTTGACTCAATTCTTGATAGGCGTCGAAGCAAGCTTTACCTCAAAATGTTGCCTGCTGTTCTTTTGCCCGTCCTTTTGCTGGCAGGCCCTTTCTTGATTTCCGGCATCATATGGTATGGCAGCCCAACTCGCGAAGGTCTTCTCAAAATACTCACTCCCAGTTTGGTTCGCCCGTCACCCTTGTCCTTTGATACGACCGTCTCCGCTATGGCGAAGATATTTCCTGGTCGTTTCCTGGCCGATCTTTGTTGGCAACACCTGACCCTGCCGTTTGCCTCGCTTCAATTCTTTGTGATCTGGTTTTTCCTGAACGTACTCATGGGAGTTCGAATGGCATTTGTCAGGTCCAGAGAGCAATCCCGTGAACATGCACTGCACATGATGTTGGCCTTGAGTTCATTTGTCTTCATGTTTGTCGGCTTATACCGTATCTCTATTCACTGGACCGGTATGCAGCTTCGCCATGTCTGGAACCTGTGGCCTTTCACGTTGCTGGCTATGCATTTTGCAATGAGCGGGTTGAAATTCTTAAGGCGGGTTAACAAGGAAAGGATTCTCAGCATTATTTTTGCAGGCTTGATGCTGATACTCGTCCCGGTTAATTTCTTGATCCTTTACAATTACATTCTTATGTACAAACCGGTCGAAGAGGTATCCAGCCCCGATTTGGATTACGTTACCTTTACTGACCACTACGCGCAAAGCTCTTTCAAAGCCTCTGCATATGTCGATACAACCGGCTCAAGTGATATCATAGCATACAGACACTTCGCACAAAGGCATGATTGGAAGAATGCTCTTTTTCACGCCTGTCGCGCCATTGAAAAAGGCGCCGATGAGCGTGAGTCACGCTTGATGTGCGCTCGTTCTCTTCGATTACTGGGAAAACCTAACAAGGCATTGGACGTCCTTAACAAAGCTGTAGTTGACTTTCCCGAGGCCCAGCTCTTGGAGATTAGTCTCCTTATTGATATAAGGCGCTTCCATGATGCGGGAGAACGAATTCGCCGGCTCTTGCCCGAAGCGCCGCCAAATGTTCGCGTACAACTTGAGTCAATGCTCAAAAAAATTAGCACCAAAGCAAGAGATAACCGAACCGGGCCAAATACGGAATAATCCATCAGGCATGGCTTATGAAAAAAAGTATGGAAATTTGTGCCTTCTTTTATCTGACAGCGTCCGTTCTTGTATTGTTCCTCCCCCTTTTGGGACATCACACGCTCTTTTTCAGAGACATTCAGCTCCTCTTTATGCCCATGAAGCATTTTTTGGCCGAGTTCTGGCGTCAAGGAGAACTTCCCCTGTGGAATCCCGAGCTTTTTTGTGGCGCCCCCTTTCTCTCTGATATTCAGACCGGTGTCTTCTATCCCTTGTCTATCGTTTTTTATCTGGTGCCTATGCCGTATGCCTTGAACATGTTTATCATCACGCATTACATTATAGCGGCTTGTCTCGTATACGCCCTTACCCGTCACTGGAATTGTTCTATCCCAGCAGCGTGTTTGGCTGCCTTGTGCTTCACCCTGGGAGGCTATCTTGTTTCGACAGCCAATGTGCTGAATAACCTCCAGTCAGCCATCTGGTTGCCTGCCGTCTTTTTGTGTTTTGAAAAGGGTCGTGGTCGCCATACTCTTTTCTATGGCCTTCTGGGTGCCATATTTCTGGCCATCCAATTCTTAGGAGGCGAACCCCAACTGCTTTTGTTCACTCTGCTATTGGTATTTACCTATAACCTGCTCGTCAATCGGCAAACAGGTTGGCTTCAACACCTTTCAAAGATCAGCATTGTGCTGGCCTTCATTGGCATAGTCGGTATCGCCTTGGTCACAGTCCAACTGCTTCCCTCTTGGGAGATGTTCAGACATTCGATAAGGGCCACAGGCTTTAACTTCCAGGAGGCAACCAAATTCTCTCTAAATCCTCTGGCACTGTTTCAATTACTGAGTCCTCCTTCCTTTGATATCTACGGCAAAGAACAATTTGCTTGGCTCTTAAGTAATTATTTCGGATTGATGCCCCTCGTATTTAGCATATCTGCTATACTTTTTGTGAAAGATGCCCGCATAAAATTCTGGACTGCGTGCCTGTTTGTAAGTCTCGCGTTGGCCCTTGGAAAGCACACCCCCCTCTTCTTTCTACTTTACAAAGCAATACCATTTTCCAACTCCTTCCGTTTCCCGGAAAAGTTTATGTTCATTTGTGCCTATTCCATAGCCTTTCTAGCCGCCTTTGGATTTGATTACATTCTTGAAAGAGGCATCAGAGGCAACAAGCGCGTAATTTCAATTTTTGTTTTCCTTGTCGTCTTATTTCTTGTCGGAGCAATCATTCGGACATCTTGCTCACTGCCTGCATTAGATTACGTCTCCCCGAGTGTCAGGTTTTTTCTGTTTGTTTGTGTTTCTTTGTTATGCATTTTCTTGTTCTTCAAAAAAGTACTTAACAAATCGACCTTTTCCATACTCGTAGTCGTCGTTTCTACAGTTGATCTCATATTAGCTCACATGCCCTTTAATCCTGTCGTGCCTAAAGAGTTCTATACGGATGAGCCCAAGCTGGTTCATACTGTGGGAAAGAACAAAGATTCAGAGCGCATTTTCGTTCAGACTGATTCCTACGGGAATCTCCAACGCCGCCATCAATCTTCATTCTCTCTCCAACATCTTTGGCGCCATTATTTGTGGCCGAATACCGGGACACTTTACGACATTTCCTATGTCAACGGAATCGGAGGGACTGAGGCCCGGTACCAGTGGCTTGTTACAGAACTTCTCGAAAAGTTGAATCTCAAAAAACGTATTCGGTTTCTTGAGCTGACCAATACACGGTACCTCATAGCAATGGGGCCGGAGGCGATTGAAAGCGAAGTACGGGCGGGCAGGCTAAAAAGAATCCAACAAAATCTCTATCAACTCCCCTGCGCCTTGCCACGTGCCTACATGGTGCCCGCAGTCAAGATGGTGCGTGACAGGGCCAGGGCGGTTGAAGAGATTCTAAAAGACCAGTTTGATCCCCGGCAGTACGTGGTTTTGGAAAAGGGCTCCCAGGTCTCCCTTATGTATGGAGAAGGCGGCGAGGTCTTGGACATGTCCTATGCAGGGCCTAATAAAGTTAATGCAACGGCCCAGTCTCTTGGAGGATATCTGGTTTTGCTCGATTCTTTTTATCCGGGCTGGCGAGTGTTTGTCAATGGCGATGAGCGGGAACTCTTTCGAGCCAACGGGTTCTTTAGGGCTGTCTTCTTGGAACCAGGTATGCACCAAATTGTATTTACATATCAACCCCAATCTTTTGTGTGGGGACTTCGTATTTCCTTCTTCAGCCTTTGTCTGGTCATGATTGGCCTCTGGGTGTGGCGGCCAAAGCGGCATGTCCCGAACACATGATCTTACGGGCAGAAAGCGCCCGGCAGGTGAGCCTACTTGACCGACTATTGATTGTCGGGGGCCGATGCGGCTCCGCAATCCAATTGACACATAGCCTGTTTTGAAGTAGTATACAACTTAGATCGCCCCGGATTGAGGTTGGAGGACCGTTCGCCTGCAGCGGACTTGAGGGTGGAGGTAGTTGCCCTAAACTTCAAGTCCTGTAAATCCTGTCAAAACAACAGAACAAGGTGTCCCGCAAACTGTAACCCTCAGTCTAGGAGCCGAACTATTATCGAAGAAGAACTATTGAGATGACGGAAAGAAAACAGAGATTGAGTCAAATAGCCGAGAAGTTTGGATTAGATATCATTTACGCCTTTGGCAGCCATGCCCAAGAGGTTGCTGAATGGCTAAAAAGAGAGAGGTCTGCTCTGTCTATTTCTCCATTATCGGATGTCGACATAGGCGTAAAGCCCTCTTCGGGAAGGCAGCTCTCAGTTAAAGAGAAGGTCCGTTTGGGTATGGCTCTGGAGGATCTTTTTTCCGCTAATAGGGTGGATCTCGTGGTTATTACAGAAGTGGATCCCTTCCTGGCGGCAAATGTTATTCGGGGAGAGAGAATATACTGCAAGGATGAATATGAGGCGGATGAATACGACCTTTACATCTTGAGGAGGGCCGGAGATCTGGCTCCACTGGAGAGGGAAAGGATTTCTCTTATTATGGGGGAGAATTAATGAGCCCGGGAAAGATTTCAAAAAGGGTGGTTGCTGATCGGCTGGATTGGATAAACAGAATGATGAAGGAGATTGAGTCTCTGCCCTTAAGCGATTATGAGACATTTACCGAAGACAAGAGAAATATCTGGTCTGCGGAATCCTGCTTGAGACGATCACTTGAGGCCCTTATGGATTTAGGCAGGCATATCCTCGCCAAGGGCTTCGGACGCGGTGTAAGCGAATATAAAGAAATCGGATCTGTTTTAGAGGAGGTAGCGATTTTAGACAATCAGGAAAGTCTGAGGTTCAAAACCCTGGCAGGATATAGAAACAGGATGGTCCATTTTTATCATGAAATTACGGATAAGGAATTGTACGAGATATGTTCTTCTCAGCTCTCAGACATAGAGGATGTTGCAGGTGCCATTAAGAGATGGATAAATGCTCACCCGGAATTCATCGATGGGACACTTTGAGATGATTAACCGCAGAGGCGCGGAGTCCGCAGAGAGAAAACCCCACCGGTCTCTGCGCCTCTGCGGTGAACTATTACGACGCATCTAAAGAGGTTCCCATGTCACATTTAATGGAAAGAAAATGGCTTGAAATGATTGAAGCTTTCTTAAAGCTTACCCCGGAACAAAGGGCCGCGGAGGCAGAAAGGCGGCTGGATGAGACTTTAGAGAGAATGGCTGAAATGTACAACATTTCACCAGAAGATGCATATGAAAAACTTATTGAAAATAGTTACAAATTGCATCGATAATTTTTCTGAACAAAAAAACATGACCAGGCTTGCAGCCATTATCGGAGGCGAGGCCGTTATTCTACACGGTATACCGAGAACAACTCTCGATGTAGATGTTCTTTTTTTCTGTGGAGACGAAAAAAGCAACCTTACCAATCTTTGCAAAGTATTAGCCTCTTTTTTGAGGCAAAGCCTGGGGAAAGGGTTCGTCGTAGAGGATTTTGAAGCATCTAAAGATCCATTTGATCCCCTAAAACATGATTTGATAATAATAACAGATTCGGAAAAACAGTTTAAGAAGCTTGACATATTGGTAGCAAATTATAAATGGGAACTCGATGGGCTCAGGAGCATGGATTCGTCGCAAACAGGCCCTCTTCAAGCATACCCGAAGCCTTATCTGGTAGCGATGAAGCTAATGGCAGGTGGTGCACAAGATCAGGAAGATGTTCGCAATCTTTTCTTGGTAATGTCCGATTCGGAGAAGGAAAAAGCAAGGAATCTGGCTCGTTTGATAAAGCGAGATAAGAATTTATCCAGAATTCTGACTGAAGGGCGGCGATATAGAAAAGACAAGCAAGACAACATCCTGGAGACCCTCAAAAGTAGCCGTGACACTTGAGTTCCTATAGTTTTTCAGAAAAAGAAGTTGGGTCTTCAAATCCTCACGAGATCAAATATAAACTTGTTCTCAAATTCGCAATTCCTGAACCGCAAAAGCGAGCGCATTCCCCCAAAACATTATCTTAAAAGCTATAGAATCGCATGAAACGAGTGTACTTGGAACGGACCAGGACTGTAACGGTCCACAAAGAGCAAAGATAAAGCTCCGGCCGGAATGGAATGGAGTATCTGGGAAGGCTGAAAAAAATCATATGGATGAGCGTGCAGACCATCAACGTGACAAGAGGCAGGACGGGAGTGTCCGTCACGGAAAATCCCTTGCTTTTTCTGCGATGCTGGAGATAAAACAACGGAAATGCGAAAAGCGCCAGAAGCAAAACTATAGGATGGAGATGTTTCATGAGTTCACGGGTCACGTTAGCGGCCCTCACACGATGGTAAAAGGATTCCTCCACGGGGTAAAGGTGGACATCTCCTCCCCCCTGGAGGATATTCCAGCTCCACACATAATAAGGTTTTTCAAGCAAATACCACGTCAGGTGGCGAACTGGTCTTACCCGGAATCGTTCCCAGAAGATCGTGGCAAAATTACTGAACGATGCGCTGTAGGCGGGTTGTTTGGGATCCTCTTTGTACGGGAAGTATTTGTAGCGCGGATCTTTGTACACAAATCCAGGATAGGTCCCGTGAGTCAGGGTCACCAGGGCCCGGCTTATCGTTTGTGGCGCCCCGGGAGGTAAATTCGCTTTGTTGCGGATCATCCACGCAATGGGGAAGAGGCAAAACACGACGAGGAACCAGGCGGCCCCGCGGAAGAGGTGGTATTGAAATGCCCGTCGATAACCTCTGCCATTCGAAGCGAGGGCGATCCCCAAAAAAATGAAAGGAATCAAAAGGGCGGTTTCGTTGATAAGGTAGGCATAGCCAAAGCCCGCGCCGGAGGCAACAAAGAGCAGACGGTTTCTCTTGCGTACTGCGCCACAAAAGAGCAGAAGGGAGCAAAGGAATACAAAGCCGAAGAGCGTCTCCGTCAAAACATAACTCGCGGATGCCACGAGGTGGGGACTGAGGGCGACGAGGACCGCTGCGATCATCGCACCCCATACTGGTAGAAACATGACGCCAAGAAAGAACGTGAGCGGCGCCATAAGTCCGCCGGCCATGACCTGGGTATAGCGAATGAGGGGATAAGCGTTCTTGCCGCCAAGCAGCATTGCAAGAGCGATGAAGGCAGGATAACCGGGAGACCTGTAGGAGTCCGGACGCGGGGCCCGGGACGGGTAATCATTGGAAAAGGTGCCGTGTTGGACCAGGTTCAATCCGTAGATGACATACTGGCCGGCATCGGCCCGGACGGGATCTTCGATGGTTGTGAAGTGGACGTATCCGATTCTAAGAATAATTGCAATGGCCGTAACGACGGCCAGCAAGACGATGGTTTTTTCCGACACCTTCCTCTTATAAGATAAGGAGCCGGGCTGCCTGGTGTCCGAAGTAGCGTGATCCGGCATGCTCATGCATTACCATTTGCTGATCCTGTTTTATTCTGACACATAAAAGAAATTATAGAAAGAAAAGGCTTATATGTAAAGCAAATAATCTGCAATGGCCTTGATCTTTTGATTTGTGCGTTTAAATATGTTAGTGTTAAATATAATTTAGGTCTTTGAAGACGCGGTCGTTGGAGCTCCCTATAATCCGGTTGTTTCATGAGGCTAAAATGTTACAATATATATGCTTGTGAGCAAGAAGTATTGACTGCAAGTAAAGGGATTAGATGCCATGGCTGCTGCTAAAGTCTCTGTAATTATGCCGGCGCACAATGAATCCCAAACAATTGCGCAGGTCATTAATAAAATTAAGGCCCTCTATCCTGATTTTGAAATCATTGTCGTTGACGACGGCTCCACTGACAACACTGCCTCAGTCGCCAAAGATGCAGGTGCCATCGTTTATAGCCATCCTTACAATATTGGCAACGGAGCTGCCGCGAAAAGTGGCATTCGTCTGGCGTCAGGTGCAATTTTGGTATTTATGGACGGAGATGGCCAGCACGACCCATCAGATATAGAGAAAATCCTGCACTATTTTCCCGACTATGACATGGTCGTAGGGGCAAGGCCCATACGCCAGCAGGCATCGTGGGGGCGTGCTCTGGGCAACAAAATATTTAACTGGTTAGCCTCCTATGTTGCCAAATTTCCTGTTCTAGACCTCACCTCAGGATTTCGGGCCATAAAGTCAGACATCGCTCGTCATTTTGTTTACCTCCTTCCCAACACTTATTCCTATCCGACTACTTTGACACTGGGGGTTTTGAGAAATGGCAGAAGTGTGAAGTATGTCCCTATCAATATTCAAAGTCGAAAAACCGGAAGAAGTAAAATAAGATTTTTTCGAGATGGGGTAAGATTCTTTATGATTATAACCAAAATATGCACCCTCTATTCGCCGTTCCGCGTATTTCTTCCAGTAAGCTTCTTCATGTTTCTTCTTGGGTTATCATATTACATTTATACATACATAGCCTGGGGGCGTTTTACCAATATGAGTGCTCTTCTCTTCACAACTTCCATTTTGATATTTATGATGGGCCTAATTTCGGAGCAAATTTGTCAGATGAGGTTTGATAGGAGTGAACATGATAAACTATCTTGATAGTATAGGAATTTCCTTTTTTGCAGCGGTGAATTCAGCCGTCGTAGCCAGGGCTACTATGGCGAAGTCGGCGCCGCGTTACACAAAATCGCAAAGCGATTTTATAACTTGAAGATTTACTGTGATTATGAGGTTATTGATTGAAATAGGCCATCCTGCCCACGTTCATTTTTTTAGACATGCGATAAATATCTGGAAAAGTAAAGGCCATGAGTTGCTGGTCGTTTCCAGAGATAAGGAAATGACCAATTATCTTCTCAGCGCATACAGGATAAGTGCAATCTGTATTAGCAAGGCGGGACATGGCCTTATCGGTCTTTTGAAGGAAATGCTCTTAAGAGATTTCAGGCTATGGCAATTAGCCAGTAGATTTAAGCCTGACATAATGACTTCGATTGGGGGAACCTGGATCTCGCAGGTAAGCAAACTGATAAGGAAGCCTGCCATAGTTTTTTATGACACCGAAAATGCAACTGTTTCAAATGCTATAACGTATCCCCTTGTTGCTGCCCTGTGTACACCCAAATGTTATCAGAGTAAAACGAAATTGGGTGTTAGGCATCTACGCTATCCAGGGTATCACGAACTCGCCTATCTCCATCCTCACCGTTTTAAACCAGACCTGAAGGTACTTTCCGCCTTTCGCCTGGAGCCATCAGATCGGTATTTCATAGTTCGTTTCGTTTCCTGGGGAGCCGGCCATGATCTTCATCAGAAGGGGATGTCTTTTCAAAAAAAAAGGAAGCTTATAGACATGCTCTCTGACCACGGCAAGGTTTTTATCACTTCAGAACGCCGTTTGCCGCCAGAGCTTGAAAAATATTCTTCTTCCATTCCTCCCGAACAAATCCATCACGTCATGGCCTATGCGACTATGGTTGTCGGGGAAAGCGCTACTATGGCCTCTGAAGCTGCTGCTATAGGGGTTCCTGCGATATTTATTTCTGACACAAGTCGTGGCTATATCTTGGAACAGGAGCGCAATTATGGCCTTGTCTATCATTTTACGAACAAACAGACAGATGAGGCGCTCAAAAAAATAGACGATTTGCTGAGTCGTTCCGACCTGTGTGAGCAATGGCAGAAAAAGAGAAAGAAAATGCTGGACGACTCCATTGATGTTACGGCATTTGTAGTAGATTTCATAGATAACTATCCAAAAAGCCTTTATCGCTATCGCCGACGCTGGGAGGCGATGCAAAAGCCAAAGGGCATAGGGCAAACCACAGCCACATTCCGGTGAGCTCTGCGCCATCTGCTCCATGCGCTTTGGACGTCCGAAACAAAATAGGTTCTTTCCGCCGCAGGCGGATTGCATTTGATCACTTTCATCCGGAAAGTGATCAGCAAGAAAATCCATCAAATCCTGCCTGCCCCGTAGGTGGGAACCTTCGTACCGGGGTAAATCCTGTCTTCCCCTCAAGAAAGTAGGGAAGTCATCGAACTGAAGACAAGGTGGTGCCCCGAGAACCGTTACGTTCTGGGCTTGTGATGAGAAAAACCGTGTGGCTTATGAAATTGGCGGAATGTTCTGGAGAGAGCCATCATGCTGACAATACAGCACGGTGGGATTTATCGGAAATCAGGTAGGAAGAAAGGCGGGTAGGCTAAAGATGTGCGGGATTGCTGGGATCTACCATTTTCACACCAAAACGCCACAAGCGGCTCAGACGGTAAGAGCCATGGCAGCAGCAATCGCACATCGAGGCATGGATGACAAGGGGCTTTTTGAAAACGAACACCTGGTGTTGGCTCACCAGCGTCTGAGTATCATTGACCTTGAAACCGGGCACCAGCCCATGTCAAATGAGGATGGCTCGGCTGTCGTTGCATGTGACGCCGAGATATATAACTTCCAGGAACTTTTCAAAGACCTCAAGGCTCGTGGTCACACGTTTTCCACTTCAAGCGACACAGAGGTTTTAGTACACCTCTATGAAGATCTTGGCCTGGATATGTTTAACAGATTAAACGGCATCTTTGCCTTCGCGTTGTGGGACAGCCGCCAAAAAAGATTGATATTAGCCCGAGATCACTTCGGGGTTAAACCTCTACACATATATCAGGACAAAAACCGAGTACTGTTTGCCTCTGAAATCAAAGCAATTTTAGCAGACAAAAAGGTGTCGCCGACAATCAACAAGCAATCCCTTCATTATTTCATGAATCTCCGATACGTACCCGGCAGAGAAACATTGTTTGAAGGCGTAGAGCGACTCTTGCCAGGAGAATATGCCGTTGTGGACCAGCAGGGTTTGCACCGAAAATTCTACTGGAAGATGACCCGGTTTGGCGGGTCTCAGGTTACCGAGGCTTCAGCCATCGAGGGAATCAGGAACCATTTGCAGGCAGCCGTATCCCGCCAATTGGTCGCTGACGTGCCGGTAGGTGTCTACCTGAGCGGGGGGGTCGACAGTTCTTCTATCCTGGCGATGACCCACCGTGATTACTCTCAGGAGCCGATAGACACGTACACACTTGGTTTCAATGAGCCCACAGACGAACTGGAAGACGCAAGACGGGTTGCCGATTACTTTCACACTCGGCACCATCCCTTCAGTCTTGATCCAAAGCCTCTTCAGTGCCTGCCCGGAGTGCTCTGGCACGTTGAAGAGCCCAAAATCAATGTGGTTCAGGGATTTCTGTTGGCAAAACATGCCAAGTGTTTTACCAAGGTGGCCCTATCGGGTCTTGGGGGGGACGAACTCTTTGCTGGTTACCTGGCCTATCAATATATGAAACCGAGTGAGTTCTTCCACCGATGGATACCTTCCTCCTTCACCAGAGGTGTCCTGCAACTACTTTCCAAGCACCTCCGCAACTCGCGAAGGCGCTCGAAGAATTTGGTCCTGGATGAATATCGCCGGGGCGGGCATATGCTGCTAAGTCTGGGGGACAAATGCCAATATTATGCCATCGTAAGAAATGTTTGGGACCATAACCCCTATATGTGGTCCCATCTCTATGGGCCGCGCATGTTGGAACAAGACCTCGGCCGCACCCGAACGGTGTTTGAGTCATATTTTGCCGATCCGCATCGGAGTTTCGTGGAACAGGCACTCATGGCAGAATTTCAGACCAAGCTCGTGGACGACTTTCTCTTGAACGAAGACCGGGTCTCCATGGCACACGGCCTTGAGGTGCGTGTGCCGTTCTTAGATCGAGACCTGGTCTCCTTTGCAACTCAACTGCCGATTAGTATGAAAATGCGAGGCATGAAGACCAAGTATATTTTCAAGAGGGCCATACAGGGTATCGTACCGGAATTCGTCCTGCACAAAAAAAAATGGGGTTTTGCTTTCAACCCCTATTTCGAGTTTCAAAAAGACTTGAAGGAAGCGGCTCAACGGGTTCTGACGCCCAGACGGGTCAAGGAGCTAGGATTGTTCAATTATGATTTCATCAAGAAGGTTCTGGAACATCGACCCCACCCGAGGCTGCGGTGGCATTATTTTACTTTATGGATGATGCTTGGCTTCCACATCTGGCACGATATGTTCATCCGAAATAGTTTTTCCGGGCCCTCCTTCGAGCTGGACTCATACATGGGATAAGACAGAACTTAGGGGCTTCGCCCCAATTGGAATATTGGAATGGTGGAGTAATGGGTTGAGAGGTATGAAGACAATTAGAAAATGATACACTTCCGCTTTTTCCCCACTATTCCAACATAGCGCAAAGCTTCACTCCGTGCCCAGTATTCCAGGAAGGTAGCAAAAGGCAACTGACGCCAAAAGATAGTGACTACAATAGGTTGTAGAAATTCCGAGATGTCAAATTATCAAGCGAGACAAACGCTTCAGATCATCTGATCCCGATTGGTTGGAAATAAGTTGTCATTCGTTCTCACATTTAATCGAAGGACCAACAGAGGCTTTTTCTCTGATCAACCCCATTTCGACAAACACTTGGCGCCACGTCTTGACCGCACACTGGAGGGTGCTTTTCGAGGCCAAATCTGCAGCCGATCTCCGTGCATTCACCGACATACGCTGATACAACGCCTCGTCGTTTAACAATCGCGTTGCCACAGTCGCCGCACCATGGACGTCTCCTACATCTACCAAATACCCGTTCTCCCCGTCCTTCACCAGCTCACGGACGTCACCTACATCGGTAGCTACGACAGGGAGTCCTGCTGCCATCGCTTCTGCGGCTGCCATGGGGAGGCCTTCCCAGAGACTTGTCAGCAGAAGCACGCGTGATTCTGCGTAAAGTCGGTCGAGATCTTTGCCAAAGAGTGGGCCGGTAAACTTTAAATCATCCAATAGACCCAAACGCTTCGCCAAAACCGTAAGCCGTCTTCCCGGCCTCTGACCAACCAGGACCGCACGAAGTCTTCCTTGCCGACGCTTCACTTCCGCTGCCGTTTGCAACCAGGCGGGGATGTTTTTGTATGCCATCAGATTGCCTACGTACAACAAGTCAATGGTCTTGTTCCTGTGGCCGCTTGGCTTTGGCGGATCCCAAACATTTTGAGCAATGAATAAGGGTTTTTTTCTTCCATATTTCCATCTAAAGTGTTCCAGTGTAGTTCGTCCTCGAAAACCGACCGCACTGGCCCGCTGTAACGACCAAGCCCCCAGAAAAGTTTTCTCTATCCAGCCGGGATCGGTGATCGTTAACTGGATCACCGCCCGCCTTCGCAAAACCCCGGCCAGGGCAACGTATATGCCGTGAAACCGCTGGTGACATCCAATCAGGACATCGTAGCTTCCAGCCTTTTTGAGCAGTGTGAGGAACCGCCATAGATCGCCCAGCGGAGCAAAGCGAGTGCAAAGGTGCGGCATAGCCATCCATCGTACCTTGCGCCCGGTAAATGGGCGACGGCGGTATAAATCAATCTCCAGCACCTCGGGCATTGCCTGCAACGCCGCCAGCTTTTGTGCCAATTTATTTTCAAGCAATCCAGCAGCAAAAGCCACTTTCAAACCAATCAACCTCCAATAGCCAAAACCTGAGCTACCGCCCGAAACTCATGACTTTGGACCATTCTCCCAAAAACCACAAGTCCCACAGGCGATCTGTATGATTAATTTTTCCAGACTGATGTTCATCGAAAATTTGTTTCGTAGCGCTTGGTTCAAACAAAGAGGAATCAACAAATATGGGACTGTTATACAAGCAGTTAAGCAGGGGTTTCTTAAGTAAAGTCCTGAACCATTCCCCAATTGGTAGTCTGAAGCCTTTTTTTCTTCGGTGCAAGAACTCTGCGTTAAAGAATTGCCCTCCCACCTTCTTGAGTACTCTTTTCCTTCTAAATATCTTATGTTTGTATTCAAAAGGGAGACTGAAGACATATTCGGCGAGTTTGTGATCCAAAAAGGGAGATCTGACTTCCAGGCTGTGAGCCATAGAGGCAATATCTACCTTGGTCAGGATATCATCCGGCAAAAAGATACCCAAGTCGATGTGCTGAAGCTTTTCTGTCTCGGAAAGATTCTTCAAGCCATCATGAGCTAAATAGAAACGTTCGGCCGGATTATATCCGTCGAGAGACTCTTTAAGCTTGTCCGTGTACAGCAGACATTTCATAGCCGGAGAAAATACGGAGTTTCTTAAGGTAAGACGCTGTGCCGAATGTTGGCTGGCTCCCTCCATGAACTGTTTCAACTGGCTGACATAACCTTCGCCCCAGGACACGTTGGGCAAAGCTCTTGCCATGCGCTCAATGATTTGTTTGCGAACAAGCACCGGAAGCTTCTGATAGATTTCAACCAATCCTGTGCTGTCAAAGCGGTTATACCCCGCAAATATCTCATCTCCGCCATCTCCGCTCAGAGCGACTTTTACGTGATTTGCCGTGGCTTCGCTGAGATACCATGTGGGAACAGCACAGGCGTCCCCGTAAGGCTCTCCGTAATAACGCACCAACTGCGGAAGGATTCCGGAGATATCCGGTGTCACCACATGTTCATGGTGAGTCGTTCCAAACTTCTCGGCCACTTCTCTTGCAAATGGCCTCTCATCATAGCGATGCTCATCAAATCCTATGCATACGGTTTGTATGTCTGCGACAGGCTCGATCTTTCGAATGAATGCTATGATGATACTCGAATCAACGCCTCCACTTGAGAATGCACCTACGGGAACGTCAGCTATCATGCGATATCTGACTGAATCTTCAAGGAGATCATGAACTTTCGTTTCAGCGGTCTTGTACGAATCTGCGTTTTTTTTAAACGGATCGATCGACCAATACCTATTTATTTTTATACCGTCGGCAAAAGCGGTGAGTGTGTGGGCCGGTTGAAGCTTCTTGATGCCATTGTAAATTGTTTCGGGTGCGGGGATGTAATGCAGAGATAGAAAATCATCAAGGGCACGGTGACACAGGCTTGTGTCGACATGAGGGATTTGGGTTAGTGGATAAATTTCTGAACAGAAGTAAAAGCCATGGGGCGTATTGGCATATACCAGCGGTTTCTGGCCGAATCGATCCCTTGCCAGGAAGACTTTCTTCCTCTTCATGTCGTATACGGCAAGAGCAAACATGCCACGCAAATGGTCAACACATTTTTCCCCAAACTCTTCCCAAAGGTGAACTATAACTTCCGAATCTGACTGTGTCGAAAAAATATGGCCCTTTTCAAGGTTTTTTCTTAGCTCCAGGTAGTTATAGATTTCACCATTAACTATGGCGCAAACGGATTTGTCTTCGTTAAAGATCGGCTGGTGTCCACCTTCAAGATCGATAATACTCAAACGGCGATGCCCAAAGGCTACATTCTCATCACAAAAAAACCCTTCATCATCCGGGCCGCGATGACGAAGGGCATGAATCATTGGAAGGATTAACTCCTTCCTAGTTTGCCTCGTCGGATCAAAATTTACTGCACCGCAAATACCACACATCAACCCAGCTCCATAGCCTTCTGGATAAAACTATGTGATAGAGTGGACTCCATGGCTCTATTCCTGACTGGATAGAGAGGCTTTTCTTCTTACAACCCTTCCGCGCCCTTCTATGCCATTGTAACCATATTTAACTTCAACATCAGCCAACCCAGCTTTCTGGAACCATTTTTTCACTGCTCGAATGGACTGCGGATAATCATAGTGTGGTGATAGCATGTCAAATGTATCCAGATATGCCCATTCTTTCAGAAGTTGCCCTTTTAATCCGCGATTGCTGTAGTCAGCAACTAATAGTGCCCAATTAATCATCCTGCCAACTTTAGGAATTCTTCTGATTTGAGAACATATAGGCCACATAAAGTCTACATATCTCTTTGTCAATTTGTAGAGCTTCTCTGGATCTATATTTCTAGTGAGAGGTCTCACATAATATTTGCCAGCCAGATAGACGGATATCGTTTTCTTATAAACATCAATAACCAAGCTACCCCCATCCTTTACATAAGGCAAAAGAGACATAAATGCTTTACATGGATCCGGTGTGTGTTGAAGAACACCCATGCAGAACAGCTTGTCAAACAATGCCTTTTTAAAAGGCATTGAATAAATGTCAGCTTGAACGATAAATACATTTCCATTATGACCATTCATCTCATAGTTGGTGTCAACAGAATAACTGTAATCCATGCTAACAATAAAGGCGCCAGTCTTGGCAGCTTGTTCGGTAAATCTCCCAGCCCCACTGCCTACTTCCAAAATACTTTCTCCCTGCAAATTCCTATCCCATTTTGTTTCCTCAAAGAATCTTTGTTCCGACAACTTGAGCCCGGTGTATGTATCGTACTGTGTTTTTTTGTGTTTTGTCCACTCTAACCCAAATCCGGATGCATAGTTCTCTATTGGGACGAACCTCGGTATGCTCCGGATAATCTCATAGCTTGCACCGCATCTTGAACACAATAATAGTCCTGATCTGATTTCATCGTTATTGATGTCATATATTTTGCTTATTTCAAAGCCGCCTTCACATTTGGGGCACACCAAATAAACAAGATATTCACTTTTCACCTTTGACCTCAGATTTACTTACAACAACCACTGCGTTCTGAATTCACAAACCGCGTTAGCGGGCTCAATAGGGCTGAGACCTCGGCAGCTTCATGCAATCGATCTCATCTTTTGTCCATCAGGCAATAGGATCTAAGTTTTCCTCGACAGTAATTCCTGGTAAAGCTCCATATATCGTTTTGCCATTAATTCGCTGGAAAATGACGATTCGACTCTCTTGTAACCTGCATCGACTACATCTTGTGTAAGCGTTGGATGCTCTAAGATCCATTTCACCTTTTCCGCGATTGCCACGGCATCCTTCACTGGTACCAAAAAGCCAGTTTTGTTATCCTCTATCAGGTTGGTCACGCTCACAGCCTGCGTGGCTATAACCGGTGTTCGGGACGCCATGGCCTCAGCCACTACTAAGCCGAATCCTTCGTAAACGGACGGCAGAACAAAAATGTCGCTCAATTGGTACAATAACGGCATATCCTGCCTTCTGCCGAGAAAGATGACGTTTGAGCTTAAACCTAAATGAGACACAAGCTCTTCAAGTTGAATTCGCAAGTCACCATCTCCTGCAATCAAAAGTCTGATTTGAGAACATGACCTTTTCAAGATTGAAATCGCTTCAATAAGATACTTGTGCCCTTTTTGTGGAGATAGCCTTCCCGCGGAAAATAGTATTATATCTTCATGGGTGAACCCATACCTCTTTCGCAACTCATCTCTATCTATCTCAATATAGAACCCCCTAACATCAATACCATTGGGGATTGATACGATTCCATGAACACGCCGGTTAAAAATACTCTCCTTTTTAAATACAGTCACTGTAACATCTGACAGCCTCGTCGTAACCAAAGCAAATGATTTCATCCAGCATGACAGATTATCCTCATACATAATATGTTGGACACTTATAACAACTGGAACTCTCAGTAATTTGCCAATCAAGCTTGATATAAAATTGGTATAGAACAAAGAGCTTTGCAAAATAGCGGGTCTCTTCCTTCGGATATATTTCAGCATCTTATATACAACCAGTGGAAACTCCCACCATCCACATTTCCCGATAACGTCTACGGGAACACCCGAAGCCTCAATTTCTTTTCGCAGAGAACCGCTACGAATTCCATATACAGAAATATCATATAGAGCTTGATCGATGTTTCTTACGAGATCCACCAATTGCCGTTGCGCTCCATCAGGCTCAAAATTGTCTATACAATAAAGGATCCTGACGCGGTTCATACCGTATTGAAGGCCTGGGAAAGCTGATATGTCAAATTCCGTCTTGAATAACATAAGTATTCATTGGAAGGCGGGAACTCCACCTTCTTGTTAAAATACTGCCGATATAAACCCTTCAATGCTGAAGCTATAAGCTGAGCGTTCTGATCCTCATTGGCAATGATCCTGTGATCGGGTGCATGACGAACGATTCTTGCGGTTGCGCAATGGGGATCCATCAAAGCCAATATCGGTTTTCTCGCAGCAATATATTCAAAAACCTTGCCTGGTAACATAGCACGGTCATTTTCGCCTCTGCCCAGTAATAGCAATACGTCGGCTCCTTTCAGGTATGAGATGCTCTTTGCGTGCGAAACATATCCCGCGCAGGTTACATATCTGTTCACACTCAAAGCCGTCAACATATCTTCCTTATCCTTACTCAGTTCTCCTACAAAAGTGATGTGAATATTGCTTACCAACTCTGGCTGAGTCTTTTCTAATAATTTCACTGCATTGAAAAAAGAGGATAAAGAACAACGGGCTGGCAGCCTTCCTGTGTAAACAATATTAAATCTGCCGTCTCTTTTGATAGGTACCACTCCTTTGAAGTCGTCGACATCAAATCCATTTGTGATAGTGATAAACTTTCTGTAGTATTCGGGATAATGCGCCTTATAGTCTTTATACATAGGGGCCAGAACACAAATTACCTTGCTAGCATGTCTGATAATTAAATGTTCTAAAAGGAGCTCCATATGCTGTTTCAGCCGCGTTTTTTCTTTCATCAGCCAAGGATTGAGACTCCAGGCGTCTCTCATATCGACAACGAATGGAATTGAAAAAACTATGTGGAGCAAGAGGGCGATAAAGTAGCTTGAATATGGGGGGGCCGTGACATAAATAACATCAGGCTTGAATGATTTGCAAAGTTCCACCCCCTTAAATACTGCAAAAGGAATCCAACCAATTTGGTAATCTGGAACAATAAGATGGTGCGATAATGTTTTTAGAATAAAAGTCAACATTTCCCTGGGATATATCGACACTCCAAAATCCGGTCTCTTGTATGTGGAAAAGCTATCTCCCATTGCGCTCTGGATATAGCGCTTGGATAATTTATCGATGTTTATCATTCGGGTCCGATAGACATAGGTGTACTTCGGAATATCACTCAACAGCGTTTCATCGACAAGATCATAATATTTTTCCTTCACCGTCAAAACAATTGGTTCCCATCCGAAATGCTGCAAATATTTCATATATTTTGCAGTGCGCTGTACGCCTCCTCCTCCTGCTGGAGGAAAGGGAAAGGTAATTACTAGCACCCTTTTCATAATCTAAACTTATTTCCAGCTCAGAACTCTCAAAACGGCCTGAGAGCTTTGCAAAACCATCAGCAGGCCATTTCGTGTGCTGGACTCTTTCACTCTACTCGACTTTTCAGGCGTATCATGAGTCCCGGCACTTGTAAAAGACGCCCTCCGTGGTAAGCAGCAGGTGAAAAACATTCGACCATCCAGCTTTGAAATCGGTCATACTCTCTTCGTCGGGCGATGCCCCGCAGACAGAACCAAACAATATTAGCAAACTCTCTGACAGATAGTCCAAACTTGCAGCATATCGATTTAGGCGGCTGCCGAAGTTGCCATGCTTGTCCTTGGGCGAATCGCCTCCTTAGTTGATAAGAAACGGTCATCTTGTAACCGGGAACTGAGTGATAAACTATAAGTTTAGGGCAGTAGTAAAATAAATGTGTATCATCGCCCCTATATTTCCAGATCTTCTCAAAAAGGCTGCTTTCTTCCCCAAAGGATAAATGTCTCCCCTCCATTCCGACTCTCTCGTCAAAGCCGCCGTATTTCTCAATTAAGCCTTTTGTAAAGATCATGTTTGATCCCGAAAACTCTTCACCCTTGTTAAGAAAGCGCGCCTTATCTCCCCAGGATCTTATCTCGTATCCATCCTTGAACCATGCCGGTTTATCGTCGCGATAAGATGGCCAGATAGGCCCCCCTACGCAGATGGGCGTGGGCTTGATAGTCTCAAAGAGCTCCACTGCCTTCTTCAACCAATCGCGCTTAGCCCTAGCATCGTCGTCCAGGTAAGCCACATACTTTCCATGAGCATGCTTCAATGCGGCATTGCGAGCATATCCCAGCCCCTGTTTGGGTTCATAAATCCGACTGATAGTGTGCTCTGAATACTTTTCCTGGAAGGTTCGTACAACCCTTGGCGTCTGATCCATAGAGGCATTGTCCACAACCATTATTTCATACTCTTTGGTATCTAGCGACTGCTGAACAAGGCTTTCCAACGCCCCAGCCAGCATTTTTGATCGATTATAGGTACAAATGATAGCCGATATGGGAATCATGGCAGGTTCTTCAACTTTGCTGCAAGAAATCTGTACATCATCTTAAGACATGTCGTAACGGGAAGTCCTCGCTCCAGGAGAATCGATTGCCACAGAACTCGGCACGCAGCCGATGGCTGTTGGCCTACGTGGGATAAGGCAAGGTTTTTGAGTCTGCGCACAACGTCCTTTTTCACCTCTGCGAGTTCACCCGCGCCAAACGTATTCTTTGTGCTGAAAATTCGATAAAGATCCAAAATGAGCGTAGCTACGGCTTCAAGGTGTGCAGGAGTGTGCAGAAGTTCACCCCGACTTGAATGCCAGAGTCTCCCAATTAGAACATCCGAAACTTCCTCTCCTAATACTTTCATGATAGCTTGCCGCATCACCACTCTGACTGTCTGATCCTGCTGCTCATAGTGCTTAACGCCTATCATCTCCTCGTGAACGCGCCTCAAATAAAGGATCTCCGGCAGGTTGGTAAGCTGGGTCTTTGCACTTAATCGGACCCACAGGTCATAATCCTGCGCGTATGAAATTTCAGGGCGATAGGCCACGCCTCCCTCAACCAGGGAACTTCTGAGCATTACAGACGGATGTGCTATGGAATTGCCAAAAAACAAGGACCACCTGACCAGCGATGGTGTCGTAGGAGTTTGCCATATGCCTGTTCGTTGACCTTGTTTGTCAACGTAGGCCACCCATGTCCCCAAAACTCCCACGTCTGGATAATCCTCTAGGAAGCGCAGTTGAAAAACCAGACGCTCTGACTCAGAGATATCGTCCGCGTCCTGCCGCGCGAGGTAGTCACCACGGCTCATTTGGATGACCTTGTTGAGTGAACTCGTCAGCCCAATGTTATTCGCGTTTTGCACTAAGCGAATCCTCGTGTCCTTCCTACGATATGTTTCGAGGATTTCAAGGCTGGCATCTTCGGAAGCATCGTCCACGATAATGAATTCAAAATCCTTGAACGTCTGGTTCAGGATACTCTCCACTGACTCGCGCAAGTAGCGCTCACCGTTGTAAACACTCATCAATACGCTGACCCTGGGCCTACTCATGCGGCACCACCTCTGCCCAAATCTCTCCCCACCGCACCTCTTTGTATGAAACAGCTAACCCGGCAGTAGCTATTTCTTCATTGAACGATTCCAGGGTATATTCAGTCTTGTGAGTCGAGTCTAACCGCCACTCCACACCCAGCTCTTGCTTAAGGGGGACGCGCCAGTCTCGCTCGAAGAGGGGCACACGAATAAAGATTCGTGAGGGTTGAGTCACTTCTATCAGATGACGGAGAAATGCCGGACGCTCCGGCAGGTGCTCCAGTATGTTTGACAGAATAACAACGTCAAAGGGGCCAGCAACAACATCTTCCAGGACGTTGCCGACACGGTATTCAACTCGAGGATGGCTGTAACGGTTTCGGGCCTTAGCAATGTTGTTGGGGTCGAGATCTATGCCTACAACATGGGCACCGGCTTTTTCTGCTACATCGTACGCCACCGCCCCAACACCGCAACCGATGTCCAACACCCTTTCATCCCGGCGAATCCTGCTTACAAAGAAATCATGGTAACCTGTATGGCGGTGCTTTGTGTGAACGCCTCCTTCGTATTCTATTGCCTTCTGACCTTCAAGTCGGTAAAGCGCTGAGTCCAGCCGAAACAAAAAGCGTAGGGCCTCATCGGCCGGCAATGCTGCTACCCGCCAGGTCACAAGCCGGTTAATGAGAAGCTCTAAATGCCGAGTAGATAAGCACAACATCCCCCGGATCAAGATGTGTTTAATCAACTCGCGTGTGCCGCATACGATGAAATGACCTGCCCGGCTTAGAATTATGGCCAAAGTCGTAATTCCTCAAACTTCAGTCTTGTCACCAATCGCTTGTCTTCGATTGGCCTTCATTCCACCAGCTCCTCCAACAGAGCCAGCTCCATTTTTACGATTTTTTCCAGCGCAAAGTGCTCCACCACAAACTCTCTTGCATTGCGGCCCATGCGTGCTCGGAGATCAGCGTCTGCCAGGACATCTTGAATAGCTGTGCTTATTCCTTCGGGCGATGTATCACACAAATAACCAGTTTCACCATGAGCAATAAGCTCCCTGATACCGGGCACATTTGTGCCGATTACGGGAACCCCGCACGCCATGGCTTCGAGCAAGGCCTTGGGATGATGCTCGATGTGAGAAGGCAGGATAAATGCAGAGGCCTTGTTCAAATAGGCAGGGAGTTCCGCGTTGGCCACGTTCCCCAAGAAATGAACTGGCAATCTGTTCTTTTGGGCTCTTGCTATCAATGCCTCCCTCAAGTCACCCCCACCGATCACAGCCAACTCAACATCTAAGCCGGTGATAGCGTCCAACAATGATTGAATATTCTTTTCCTTTTCCAAACGCCCCACGCAGCACAACAGGTTGTTCTGCCTAGAAACCGGTAAAGGCCTAAACCTCAGAGTATCCACGTAATTGGGTATGATACGCACTTTTTCTTTTTCAACACCATATCGTTCGACGATGGTTTGACGGATGGCAGCAGTTGTGACGACAACTCGGTCTGCAGCTTGAAAAACTTTCGCCTCCAACTGCTGCGCTCTTTGCACCTCGTGCGATACTCCACCGTAACGCCATCTTTCTATGTTGGAAGGCAAATACCCACAACGGGCGATAAATTTCTTCCCAAAGCGGAGGGCCGATCGTAAGGGAATATCCGCGCCTCGTACCTGGTTGCTCCTGAATACCACTTCTCCCCGCCATGACATCGGATACAGGTGGGAGATAAGCCTAGTATAGAAGCACTTGGGCAGCTTCCATCTGTTGCAGACAACCCTGATGCCGTCCAGCCGTTTGGCGTAGACCAGATCTCGGGCGTCGCCATAGGTAACAAACGAGATGCTTCGCAGGTGCGAACGCAGGGCTCGATACAGCGCAACCTCTCGATCCAGCAGCCCGATATCATCCCAGGTCTTCAACGAGATACCTCTCGTGAAGAACAGCGCAAGATGCAAATCTTCCAGCGCCATCATTCAATCATTCGACCGGCTTTCGCCCAACCACCAACAGCATGTGTCCTACACGTTGTGTAAGCTTCGGACAACGCTTGAGGAAGGCTTGAAGCAAACTTTTAACATATCCTCCGATGATCTGACTCCCCAGCATACAACGTAGCAACATAATTTCATCTTTTAAGCCTTTTATCGAGTCGTAACTTGTGCTGTTCACGACTTCGAATCCACAGTGGCTCATGAGCTCGCAAAACTCCTCTTCAGGGAACGCGTACTGGTAGAACCCGAGACCATCGGTAGCGCCTCGGTAAAACCCGAGGCGTCCTTTCCAAAGGCGCATTGGGTTGAACCATGGCACTGATACCAGAGCGACACCCCCAGGTTTCAAGATGCGCCATGCCTCTTTTAGAAATGGCTCAGGGCCCTCCTTCCGGTGCTCAACAACTCCGAGTGAGATATAGCCCATGTAATACCCGTCTGGCACGTTGAGGCACGCCACATCACCGGAACGAATAGGGAGATTTGAACGGCAGTGTTTTACCAATTCCACCACAGCCGACGACATTTCGACACCTTCCGCATCATATCCTCGCGCCCTCAATGCTAGAACCAAGTGTCCTAAACCGCATCCCGCCTCCAAAATGCGCCCTTGAGGCGGCAGCCAACGGGTGAAAGGTTTTTCAACGAACTCCCCCAGCCTGCCCAACTCCGCCTGATGGTAAATTTCAGGGGAAAAATGGTGCTGCCAGTGCCGCTCCCAAAAACCGGCATTCGCAGCTTTCAAATAATAAGCCAGTCGCCCGTTTTCAACACGTCGCGCTGCCTTGTGGACCCGTTTGGTCATTTATAACAGCCCTCCACCTGCGTCACTAAAGTGGGCCGTTCGCTTCGCCCGGACGGGTACCCCAAAAAGTTCATGATGGTCGTTCAAATGAGTTTTTCGAAGCTCTCGGTACTTTTACAGCATTACTTTAAAAATGGGCGGTACAGTTGTTTATAATACTGTTCAGCTATTATGGGCCAATCGAATTGTTTGACGTCCTCAAGTGCCTGTCGGCGGCATGCGTCACGCAAACTAGCATTTTCGATCAGCTCGGTCGCATGGTCTGTTAGGCTTCTCACATCTTCTGTTTCTGCCAGCAAACCGTTCTTACCGTGCTGGATTATGTCAGCCGCCACCCCTACCTTAGTTGAAACAACCGGCACGCCTGTTGCCCAACTCTCCAACAACGATTTTGGCCCGCCTTCACAGCGCGAAGTGATAATATAAAGATCAAGAGCATGATAATAGCGAACTATATCCTGATAGTGTGATAAGAAATGATGAATATACGGAACCCTTAACCTTTCCAACCCCTGTTTCACGTATCCTCTCGCTGGCCCTGTTAGCAATATCAATAGATTCTTATAGTGAGTGTTGAGGTTCTCAATTACTTCTAAGAACACATCAGGACCTTTAACCAGCTTGGGATCGCGGCCGTCTTCCCAGCCCACCCCGTCTTTCTGAAAAGAACCGATGCAAATAACATCTTTTGGGACTGCAAGTTTGTCTCGAGTATCTAATCGATACTCTTGTGTAGGGCGGAAGAATTTGGCCAAGTCAACGCCAAGTGGTATGGTAGTTATTTTACTCTCTGGAATCCCAATGTTGACTAAAACCTGTCTCGAAATTCGACAGGTTACAACTATCTTTTCGACATATCCAGCCGCTTCGGGAAGGGCTGCAAAGAGGTTTTGCATCTCTGGGTTGCTGTCTGCGGGGTCTCCGTGAAACCATGTTAGAAACACGTGGTTTGAGGGATGAAGATTGCTGAACGGGCCACCGAGGTAGGCATAACGGTCACCGAAATGGATGATTTGTCTTTTCAGTCTCCAAGGGTCGTCGATCACGTGCGCACATAGACCCAAACGTTCCCTTAAGCCCAAAGTGATATAGTAACCATCCCAGTAGAATGACCAATTTGCTTTATCGGTCACATAATAGATACTCTTCGTCCAAATACTGCTGAGTGCTCGATTCAGTCGGTTGTATAGGCCAAAGATGCGCTTCAAGCTCACGGTCTAATCACCCGCCAACCGGCCACATTGCTCTCCAGGATTTCAAGAATCATTGCCACCGCCCAGGCAAGCAGACATGTTCCATGTACATCGCTCTCCGCAAGGCCTCGCGAAATTGGAACACCGTAATAGTGTGTCCCACTTCTTCCAATGTTATAAGAGAAACCGCCGTCTGGGTTGTGATGCTGTTTGATCATAGCCAGCACTTCCGCGCAGTAGTCTTGAATCTTCGTCTCCTTGTACGGGGTCTGTTGCAAACAGCGATAGAGAACATAAACCCCATCAACCAAATGACAGCCGTCTGGGGACGGCAGGCGTGCCAGGCAAGTATCAATCAGTCTCTCAGGGTAATGAATTGGCATTTCCAACCAATCCAGCGCCGTCAACACTTTCATGGCTCCGTTGATGAGTTCACCGTGCCCAGGCACATTCCCTCTGAAATAGGCTCCTGTTTGTAAATCTGCAAGACTCTTAAAAAACTGGACACAGGTATCCAATAGCTCATGAACCTCGGCATGTCCCAAAAACTTGGGAGCATGTGTCTTAAGAAACACCACGAGCGCAGAAGCTTGCCCCCCCGCTCCCCATGGCCTAGTCCAGTCGAAGCGCCAAAGATGGTCTCTGACATCCGCTGCCGTAAATGGAAAGCCACGATAAGGCCGTTTGGCCCTCTCACCAACCTGCGCTAGGGTGGCGGTCGCTTGCTTTGTTTCGGCGATGATAACCCGCTGAACATATGTAAGTTGATTATGACGAAAGAAGCGGTCGATAAACCTATGGTAGGCGGGAACTTGGGAGGTTAGATAGCTAATAACTGGCCGATCGATGAAGGCGTTATGGGTTACACGATCACCCCCTGATTTGCCGTCTACCTGATACGACTTCAAGAAGGCGATCCAGGCTTCCTGTTCCTCGGAAGGGAGCTTTTCCCACAGCCCCAGAGTGTAGTAGATCTTCATGGCGAAGCAGCTAAATCCTAACTCAGCCTGCTCGCCCTCTTCGGTGAGCCCATCGACACATGGCAGAAAGCGGCCAGGTTGACCAGGTACTTGAAGCATGTGTAGAAACTCAGCCAAACGATCTCTGAGACTTCTAACCCAATCCGCTTGATTCATCGTCCCCTTCATTACTAGCACCAGGTATCGATGGGTTCGGGGTTCCGTATGTCACGGCTTCAAAGCTTTGAGAAAAAAATATCCAAGGCGGTACGTAGACATTTGCGCCGTGCTGGCATTCTATCAGGTCAAGAAAATAGTCCAACCAACTTGACATTTTTACACGCATAGAATCAAAGCAAAGTCGCTACTCGCGCTGCAAATTCCTCATTATACCTTCGATACAAATTTCGGTAATACTGCCAAGAACTTTGAACCTTTGATGCGTTCTCAACCAATCGACATATCTTGGATTTAGCTTTTCTATGTGCAAGTGGGCCAGCTGCCCATTTCCATATAAATGGAAATACTGCCCATAGCAAAGACGGCGACCATTTTATCGAATAGTTCTCCACATCCAAGAGTTTCAGGAACGCCTCGCACTTTCGGCTGTATGTTATCGCAAATATAGGTCTGTTTTGGTTAAAGGCGAAAAGTATTGAATGAGCCCTCATACCAATTACTATCTTGACAGATGCATACCCTCTCAGCAACTCAAAAGGACTTTGTGGAATAATCAAATCTCCTGGAAACCGCTCAGCCAATTGCAAGATCTCATTGTGTGGTTGTGAATCATGACACAAATATCTGACTCGAAAACCGTTTGTCATAATCCAGCCTATCAAATTTTCTATCATCGCAAAGAATGAACGCTTATCAGCAAGCCTGACCACAGAAGCAATATTGATTCCAATCACATCACCTTGACCAAACTGTTCTTTGCCAGTATCTCCCTCCAGAAACATGGACGGACAGGGCACCAGGTAAGCATCAGATATATTGCGTTTTTTCAGCCAATTCAAAGTCCAATAATCTCGAACACCCACCAGCGCAGCACGGTTCACAACCTGCAGAATTCCGTCAATTGCATGTTGGTCTAGAGCCCATCTTGCGGGCCTAAAGTATTCTATGTCATTCAACCCAATCGAATACAGAACAATCGGACAGCGAAGTGCATGTAGTTGCTCTGGCTTAATATTCCAGTACCACCCTAGTGGCAAGTCCTTGCGAAACCACAATCCGCCGCCACCCACAACAACAAGGTCAGCCCTCCTGTTTATCTCGTCCACTTCACTATCCGTGACTTCCTGGAGCAAGAAGCGGTCTACAAACCCAACATTATCATGTATACTCGCTGATAAAAATTGACGGATCCCTAACGCACTGGCCCAGTCTCCCATATTGACTTGATTTGCATAAAAGTGCCAAATGACTTTCATTGTTTCCACTCATCCAAGAGTCCCCGAATGACTCGATATATGACCCAAGTATCCAGTCCTTTCTCAATCAGCTTTTTTCTAGAATTCGGCGTCGTGGATAGCGCCATCTTTATCTTAGATGCGACATCCCGAGGATTGGGAGCAGCAATGTATCCACCCAGAGCACTTGCATGTGATACGCAGGCCCTGCTGTCCGAACAACACACTATCGGTAGGTTACAAGCAGCCGCCTCAGGAATAACACGTGGTCCCACTTCAGTGTCATCCGATGTTATCACCAGGCATCTGGACTGGTTGTAGCACATGTTTAGTTCCTCCGGGGCCCGCCAACTTAAGGTAGTCACCCAAGGAAACCCCTGCAATTTGCCGATCCTGAGAGCCAACTTTCGCCACAAACGAGGAAAATACTTGCTCAGACGCTGTTGCTTTGGACTCGGGTTTCTGTTCAACGTACCAGGAATCTCGGCACCAGGCAGCACAATGGTTGCACCTATCAAACCGCAGGCCTCCACAGCCAGTTCAATGCGCTTCCAATACCCAAAACGGCCACGGGCTGGGTAGATGCAATCCCATTTCTTAGTTGTTCCTTCTATCGGGCAAAAGCAATCGAGGTCCGCAGTCTTCGGGGCAACGTGGACCTTGGAAGCATCTACTCCAAAATTGACGAGCTCGCCCGCTTGACAGGCGTGATGTACTAGAAAAGCGTCAAACGTTTTGGTTAAGGGGGATAATGTGATTGGTGCGCTGTAATATATTACCTTCTTGGCTCTCAGTTCCGCTATTCCTTGCAGGATATCATCATAATCACGTGGGTGATGGTTGACAAAGACTACGTCTGGGTCGAACGACCGTACATCACTCACCAGTGTTTCACGATTAAAAACAAGGCTGTACCAAGTCCCCTGACGCTCGTTGAAAATACGGCCAGTGGTATAAGGTTCTTTGGCAAGTGCAAAAATGACTGCCCGGTAACCTTCATCGAGCAACCGCCCGATTGCTTTAATCAAAGTATCTTCAGCAGCAAAAGCTCCAGCCAACTCTGAACTAGTTCGTTTATACCAATGCCATATAAAAGCGATATTCATCCACTGACCTTTTTTCGCCAGCAACGATGGGGAAACTCATCACGCACAAGTTTCATGCCGCAATATGCCATAATCTCGGGTATTGGTCGGTCTTCTTCCAAATGCATGGGGTCCTTGCCCGACTCACCAAAGCGCGAAGCCTCAAAGAAAAGCCCATCAGGGTTAAGACAGGATGCCAAATGCTTAATCAAATCCGAGTAGTAATGTACGTGCTCCAAAACACTGCGTGTGATAATGGCGTCGAACGTTCCTTGAATGCATCTAATGGGATCGAATTTACCCTTAAAGTAAGGTCGTATGAAGGTTACAGACAGCCCCTCTCTCTCACAAGCAAACTGTACAAACTCTCGCTGAACTAAGTTGATGTCAAAGTAATAAGCTTCATAGCCTTTCCTTGCCAAAGACAGAATATCTGTGCCAGTACCTGCCCCATAATCTAAGACCGACCCCCCAACAATCATTTCGCTGATCATCGCCCATGGACGATGTATGATGTTTCCGAAGATGTATTTTTCACTGGTTACGTAGAACCATTCGATCTCGGCATGATCCTGAGGCGTGCGTGTCAGGAATTCGTCAGCGTATGTGTATCCTGGTCTCCGGCACACGCATGACTCAATGTATCCGCGATTCAAACCGGTGAAATCTATCATGTGACTTAACATGGCTTCATCTACTTGTCCCAGGGCATTTGGCTTATACCCACAGCACAGATCACGGCTCAGACGATTTTTGTTGATACGATACCGTATCCTATCCAGCAGAATTCCAACCCTTCTAAGCATGATGAATGTCCCCGGTCTTAGTGGACAGATCTTGTTTTTGAGAACCGCCGAAACGCCAGTTAGCCTCAACATGCACGAAACCACCACTTGTGCGAATAAGCCCAAAAGACTGGCCAGTTACCCGAAACTGAGCTAACTGATCGACCGTCAGAATGAGTGCCTCATTTCCATCACGAATCTTCAAACACAGGCTGTAAATTCCGGGCATCAGTCGAAGCTGCGACAGGGTGCACTCCACAACGACACGACCAGATTCAAACGACGGACGAACAGTTCCCGTATTGTTTATTGCGGCGACACATATCATATCCACAGAGTATATCTGGAATGCTATGACCGGTTTACAAATAGGGTTGACAACTTCAAGTTCGAGGTGAACGGTCATGTCTTCGAAAATACTAAGTTCTTGCGAAGGTAGATGATCAACATTCAAAACCTGGACTTGTGCAACCCGTAAGTCGCCTGTCCCTGCCGCTCGTGGAATCCCTCCAGCTTCGGTAATTTTCTGCGTCAATATGCGCTCGTGTGCTTGTTCAACATACAAATGTAGAACAGCCTCTCCATTCCCGACGGCCGTTGTTTGACCTTCTTCCAGAAGTACCACTCGATCGCAAATGCGCTCGACTTGGCGAATGTTGTGAGAGACAAATATGGTAGCTACGTCCTTCTCTCGAAGATTTTCAATGCGATTGTAGCACCTGCGTTGAAAGGCCAAATCACCAACCGCTAAAACCTCGTCAATCAACAAAATCTCTGCATCCACATTCATTGCCACCCCAAACCCCAGCCGCGCCAGCATCCCACTGGAATACTTGCGCACTGGCCTATCGAACCACTCCCCCAACTCGCAGAACTCCTCAATCTCTTTCATCTTGGCTTCCGTCTCGGCCCGTGTCAGGCCCATCACAGCGCCCAGCAGGTAGACGTTCTCACGTCCGGTCAGTTCCATATGGAGGCCAGCATTCAGTTCGATCATGGGAAAGACTCGTCCGCGTACTTCCACCTTTCCCCGTGTCGGCGGCGTCACCCCGGCCAGCACCTTGAGCAGCGTGCTCTTTCCGGCACCGTTGCGTCCAATGATGCCGAGGGTCTCGCCGCGTTTCACCTCCAGGTCAATATCACGCAGGGCCCAGGGACCATCACTCGATTTCGGATTTCGGATTTCGGATTTCGGATTTGGAGTTTGGGCTTTGGGATTCTGGCTGTCCCGCAAGGAGCGCAACCAGCGATGGCCCTGACGTACGAAAGCAGGCAAGGGGAGCCCGTAGCGCTTCCAGAGGCCTTCTATCCTGATGATCGTGTCATCGCTCATGATTACAGGACATCAGCAAAGTATTGAGACATGTAGCGGAAGAGCGGCCAGGCCACGAGCCAAACCACGACAATACCAACTAACGAGACCCCCAAAAGCCCTAAATCAGGTGACATCCCCTTGACCATTATGCTTCTGAACCCTTCAACAATCCCTACCATGGGATTGAGGGTGTAGAAGTACTGCCAGCGCTCCGGAACCTTACCAAGCGGGTACATGATCGGTGTCGCCAAAAGCCAGAATTGCATTAAAAAAGGCACAGCAAAGATAATATCGCGCTTATAAGTGCCCAGTGCCGCAATCCCAAGACCCAAACCCAGAGCCAACAGAGCCGTTAGGAGAACCAAAACTGGCAACCACAGCAAAGACCAGCCCACAGTCACGCAAAACCAGATCATCATCCCGGCCAAAATAATGGAAGAGAACAACAGGTCTATTAGCGATGTGACTACACTAGCTGTTGGAAAGACCTCCCTCGCAATGGCAATTTTCTTGACGATTCCTGCATTGGTGAGGACACTCGGGCCACACCAGGAAACCGCATTGGAAAAAAAGGTCCAGGGCACCAAGGCACTGTAAGTGAAGATCACGTAAGGCACGCCCTCGCTAGAAATATCAAGAACCCCTCGTAGAAAGGTAAAAATGACCATGTAGAACAACGGCTGAAGAATTGCCCAGGCAGGGCCGAGGAGTGACCGGCGATAACGCCCCTTGAGTTCACGCGTGACCAGTGCCCATAGGAGATTGAAAAATTTATGAAACTCTGTCTTTTGGTCTACGTGGCGTATGTATGTTGCCCGAGATGTGGTCTCCATTGGAACCCTTTCTCGTTATCACACAAGTATCGAGGTTGGACAGTTGCGATCTCCTCGCAGCATCTCGCTAGAAAAACTCGATCAAGTAAGGCCACCCAAAACTATAACTCCTACCCAGCTCCGCCCCCTCAGTTACATGACGGTTTTCGATGTAACCTTTTGAAATGCCGCGCTTTTTGTTTAACCCCGAGCCTTCTGCTTATCCCTTCTTCGCTTCCCATACCAATACGCGAGGGCGCTTTTTCAGCTCAGGGAGAAGCTTGTTGTACTCCTGCCGACTCAGGACTAAGGAACGGATCTTGCGTTTAATGTATCGTTCGGTTTTTCTGCTCAAATCGTTTAGATGATACTGGTCAATGTTGCCCACTAACAGGAGGTCGATGATCCCCGTATCCTTTCCCTCGGCGTAATCGTCGATCAAGTAGGCCTGCTCTAAATCGCCAAGCCTATTAACGATACCGTCTATGACCTGATCGATGCCCATGACCTTGCTCACCATAGATTTGAGTTCAGGAAACAGTGGATGGTCCTCATTTGCCATATAGAAGACCTGTCGCCCGTTTCTTTCGGATTTCAGTAGCTTAGTATGGGTAAGCTGGTTGAGCTCCTCGCGGACCGAGTTGCTGGAGACGCTAAATTCTTTCGCAAGTTCTCTAAGATACGATCGCGTCTTAGGATTAAAGAAAAAACGGATAAGCAGCTTGATTCGGGTTTTTGAGGATATCAACCCTGAAAATAGACTTTGCAATTTGCACCCCTTTACGAGTAATTTTTCTACTCATAACATAACAAGAGGATGTGGTCAAGATTCTTTCAAGGGAGTTGCGAAAAACGTGCCAAGTCTCGTGTTTTATTTGTCAAGAAATGGGGTTCAAAACTGGAAGCTCGGTGCTTTCTATATCCTGAACCGTTTTGGAAGGCTATATAGTACTTGACCGAAAACCCCAGGTTTTCGGTCAAAAATTCGAAATCCGAATTTCGAAATCCGAAACAATGACAAAAATAAGAATGCTCCAATGACAAAAACAATGAAATTTCAACAAGTTCGTTTT
>JAUWXF010000075.1 GCA_030616475.1 Desulfobacterales bacterium | reverse complement strand
TCATTCGGTATTCGAATTTGTTTCGGACCCGCCTGCCATCGCCACGTACTTCGTGCAGCTTACATGCTAGCATCTCTGGCAATGGCGGGCAGGTTTCGGGTTTCGATATTCGGATTTTGCCTGAATACGACTTTTCGTTCAAGCACTAGATAATAGTGAAAGCAACGGCCGGCGGAGAATTGAAATTGAAAACTGAAGTGCGAAAACGACTGTTTGGCCTTGTGCTGCTGCTCTCTTTGGTCGTGCTTGCAGCCGGGGCAGGCATGGCCGACGAGCCTTCCCGGGTGGTGATCGTGCCATTCAAGATTAATGCGGACAGGGATCTTTCGTTCCTGAAGGAAGGCATCGTTGACATGCTCACGTCGCGCCTGTCATCGGGGGACAGGGTGGTGGTTGGAAGAGAAGACACGGATCGCGTGCTTAAGGACATATCCGTGCCGGTTAATGAAGAAATCGCATTGGCCATAGGGGCCAGGCTCCGGGCCGACCATGTCCTGTTCGGAAGTCTCACCATCCTCGGCAACAGCATCAGCCTGGATGCCAGGATGGTGGATGTCCACCAGAAGAGGCCGATGCTCACCTTCTTCAAGCAGAGCAAGGAAATCGACGAGGTGATTCCTCAAATCGATCTTCTTGCTACCCGGATCAACGAAACGGTTTTCGGCCGCTCTGTTGCCGCCCGGCAGCCACCCGCACAGGCCGCGGAGCGCCGTGCCGTTTATGCCCATCCGGAAAGCCTTCTGGCCGCAGAATCAAGCGACAAGGCAAAGGTTTTGAGCGCACCCGTGGATATGGCACCGGCAGGCTTCTGGAAGAGCAAGAACTTCAAGATCGCCATCAAGGGCATAGCACTTGGCGATGTGGATGGAGACGGCAAGACAGAGGTTGTCTTCATAAGTAATCGGCACATTTATGTGCATCGGTTTGAGAGTCAACGCCTTGTCAAGATATGGGAGAAGGCCGGCAAGAGGAGTGAGAGGTTCACAGGTGTTGACGTGGCTGACATCAACGGAAATGGCCGTGCGGAGATATTTGTCACAAGCCTGAAGGGGGCCGGGCAGCGTCTTGATTCATTTGTACTGGAATGGGACGGCGACGGTTTTAGACGCATCGGGGGGGACCCCTGGTACTACAGGGTCATTGAATCTCCTGAAGGCGGCAAGATCCTGCTCGGACAGAAGCGGAGGATGGACGACCCTTTTGTGCCTGGCGTCTATCAATTGACCTGGCGCAACGGCGAATACGGATCTCAAGAGCGTTTGACGTTGCCAAAAGGGATCAACATCTTTGGCTTTGCCCTGGGTGACTTCATGAACAACGGGCAGCAAATGATCGTTGCGTTCGACAAAGGCGACCATATTCGTCTTTTTGCCCCGTCCGGCGAGGAAGAATACAAGACTGACGAGCGCTACGGCGGCAGTATGAATTACGTTGAGTCCTGGTCAAAAGGCGAAGATGTGCCTGATCGCATCTATCTGTCGCAGCGTATCTGTGTGCACGACCTTGACGGGGACGGCAGGCTGGACGTGGTTGTAGCCTCCAACCAGGGCTCACTCGGGCGCTTGTTCAGGCGCTTTCGAAGATTCGAGAGCGGCCGCATGGCGTCTCTTTCCTGGACAGATCTTGGGCTCACGCAGATGTGGCAGACCCGGAAGATATCCGGCCGTATCAGCGACTATGCCATCGGCGATTTTGACAATGACGGCACCAACGAAGTGGTTGCAGCCCAGGTAGCAAAGCAGGGCACTGCTATAACCAGCGCCAAGAGTGCGATCATAGGCTATGAGCTGGGCCTGCCAGACTGCATTTCCAAAAAGTAGGTCATACCCCTGACCCCCCTTTACAAAAGGGGGGGAATTTAAATGGGAACCAGGCAAAAGAGACTTATGTGGATAGTGTCAGTTCAAGTTGCTTTGCTGCCAAGACAGGAAGTTCTGAAAGTAAACTCTTGCGATGAGCTTCCGTCCTCTTTAGTAAACCTTCAGTTTCATCAATGGTGCGTGAAACGACTTCAATTACATCCCCTGCAATATCCCCCGGAACATACTTTTCACCACAGTTAGGGCATACCATAGCAAGGACACCAGACATAGTGGCACGTATAGCCTTTCTTTCAAACTCAATGCTGATTTCTTGCAATTCGGTTTTTGTCCCACACTCTGAGCAGGTAGCTATTAAGCCCTTCATCTCTTTTTTCTCCTTCGGGTTGGGGTTTCCCATTCCTCCTCCCATGGGATATAAGCGGTCACAAAGTCCACAGGACCCCCTGAATGGATGTGCTCGCAAACTACGTGTAAGGGCATCTTTATTCCTTCCATGGTAACATCAGCGTAGAAAAGACACCTGTTACGTTCCGGATATGCTTCCAAAACAGATCCGTGCAGAACCACATCAATCATATTCTCTTTTGTGAAACCTTCTTTAACAGCATGTTGAATGGCATGGATTCTTATAGCAAGATTACCATTAACTACCTGAAAACGGAGGGCACGAATATCCATTATCCATCTCTAGACTATCTTTCAGAGAACCCATGGCAAATCAAAAACCATAGTAATACAAGATTCTTGAAATTTATAGTGAAAACACTTTATTGTCAAGCGAACAAACTCATAATATGTTTGATTCTGTTTCATAAAAAAGGCCCCGGGGATCTCTCCCCGGGGCCCAACCGTACACGGGTTAGAAGTTAACGAGCTATTAAATCGCTTTGCGATTTAATTAGAAGTTCATCTGGCACAATACTCCAAAGACCGTGACGTCGGTTTTTTCGGCCTTGCCATCGGGGCCATCCCCATCATCATAAAAGGAGATCTCGGGCACCACAAAGAAGGTCTCGGCAATCGGGAGCTTGCAATTGACAAAATATGAGCTTTGGTCATCGGTTTTCTGGCCTGCTAAGTCGCTTTCGGCTTCAGCGTAACCATAGCCAACATTTATCGTTGCCGGATCGAGCTTGTAGGACGCCTGGAGGTAATAGCCCATACAGTCGGAGTCTTCGACCTTGCCGGCGGCATTAAACCGTGCATTGGCAGCGGCCGTCCGATTTGATATGCCGAAATCACCAAGGTTCTGGCCGGTATGGATGCTCCACTTCAGGTCGACCATGCCAAGGCCGACTTTGCCGTTCACGTAAAGGAGCCAGGAGTCAACGTCCCAATCCTTATTCAACGCCTGGGACTCGTACTTCATGGTGTTATAGGCAAAACCCGGGTTCAGCGTCAGATTGTCCATCTTTACTTTATACCCGACACAAATTTTGGGCAAAGTCACATCCTGATCCATATCGGCGACAGCAGCTGCGGTTGCGGCGTTGTAAGCTGTCTGGGCAGCGGCTGCGGACGCCCCTTGGGGCCTGATCAGGGCCGCATAAAAACCGTTTTCCAGGTTCATCCTTAGCTGGGGCTGGCGGCTGTTCCAGAGGCAGCCGTAGCCGATAAAGTAATTCTCAAGGTCATAAAACCCCGGAGCAACTTGGGCCGAGATGTGGGTGTAGGGGCAGTAGTCCTGGCCTACCAGAAGGGTTCCGTCTCCAAAATCCCATGTGCCGTAAAGAAGACGTTCATACACGGTATCGCCATCTTCAGCGCCCTTTAGACCAAGCTCGACATGGCCGGAAATATCTCCGGTTTGAAACTTGGCGCCGAAGCGGCTGTAGTTGCCGTGAGGCATCTTTAGATCGGAATCGTCATCCGTGCCGGGCGGATTATCTTGATTCCACTGGAACACGCCGAGCCTTATTGAACCATATGGATCGAACTCAGCCATGGCAGGTACGGCCAAAAACACAGCCAAAGTAAGTGCAAGTAAACTTATTGCGATTTTCTTCATCTGCTTTCCTCCTGTTAGTGGTTAAAAAATTTCGTCCAAAAAGACATCCCCTTCAACAAGGGGACACAGCCTACAGCCTCAAACAGGCATCACCTCCTCTCTACGTTTTTCCGTAAGTTCCCCCCTCACCCAAACCCTCTCCCCCAGTGGGGAGAGGGTTTGGGTGAGGGGGTGTAACACCCCGGATTCACAACATTTTCTAAAAACAACTCGTTGATAGTAAAGACAGCTTTATACATGTTTCCAGGCCACCTGTCAAGGATTCATGCGTCGAAATGCGTAGCAATCGTGACGGGGGCAGGCGGGGTCAAATCTTTAATCTTGACAAATCTTTCTTGTGTGTCCTGCAAAGTTTATAAGGTGCAACGATTTGTCAAGATTAAAGATTTGACCCCTCGTCTTCCTTTTGAACCTGAGTAGTCGTAAAGAGCAATTAATGCAATCTCTGTGCCAGCGGCGTTATGAAACCCATTCTCACACAGGTGCTCCTTGAGATTACGTCGTTAATTCAGTAAGATACATTTCGTTTTCTGGGGGATGCGTATCCAGGGCCGGAGCTGTCTGAGTCCGAAATAGTGTGTCAATTGCTACACAATTGTGTGGGATATTACATTACACCAGGCATGAACAGCCAGGCTGGATCGTGCCACGCCGCAAGAACAAATCACGATCTCAGGAAGGAGGGGTCAGGAAGGAGGGGTCAAATCTTTAATCTTGACAAATCTTTCTTATGCGTCCTGCAAAGTTTATAAGGTTCAGCGATTTGTCAAGATTAAAGATTTGACCCCATGTTTTCCACGAAGCCTGGAAAGAGATCGTGATTTGATCAAATATCAAAATGGATCAACTTTTGAACGTCCTACGTTACTGAATTACCGATGCCTTTACTACCAGAGATAAACCTTGTTAAAACAGTAGCTGAAAATGCGTGATCAGGGTATCATTGTCAACGTCGTCGCCATACTTTTCCTGTCTGAAGGTGTAATTGGCCTGCCATTTGACTTTTTGGCCATGAATGAACCAGTTGAAGCCGACAGTATACCACTGACTGTCTTTTTGATCATCAACTGTATCATCGGGATCGAGTTCGTCATAACGGCAGGTTAGCTGGAAGTTGTCAAACAGATCTAACTGCCCCTGAATACCATAGCCGGCAGCAATTTTAGTGCCATTATCGGTGTCACGCTGAATATACTCGCCCTGCACATGCACCCGGTCCATATCCAGAGAAGCATTAAAGTCCCAAAACTCCATGTCCTTAAGTACCTTGCGGTCTCCAACTTTAAAGACATAATAATCTGTTCCCTCGTAATTTATTTGCGTCGCACTTCCCAATGCCGGGTCATCATAGTCATAGCCTTGTCTATTAGAGGCATAACTCACTCCGAAACCAAAGTACTTAGACGGTCTGACCAGTAACATCCCGGTTAGCATAAAAGCCTCATTGTCATTGCGCATGTGGTTAAATCCACAACCATTGTATATTCCCACGGCATAATATATTGGCCTGTCATAAACGGGCCTGCCATGCTCCCGGCTGTCAAAAGAGTATTTGCCCTTTTCCGATTCAATACTGATCCCTATGTCACGTGTGGGTGGTGTTATCTTGTCAATTATTAGAGCACGCTCACACAGGGGGAGGTTGGGGCCTCTTGTCAGATAAGCATTGGTGAAGCGGGTCTTGAACTGACCCATGTTAATAGTGAGATAAGGATGGATGCGATAGTTGATCTCGGCATCCTGGAGTTTAAAGCCGGTATCCCTCCTTTTCAGTTCATACTCCGGAATTCCAGGATCAACCTTTGCATCGGGATTTTCAGCGCCGTCAACGCTGATCTGCGTATGATAGGCCCATTTATCCGTTATATTACCCTGCCAGCGCAAACGTACCCGCCTGAGACAGAAGCCGTCAAATTCAGGTCTATCAAAGTCCTTTTGATATAATACGTTGCCGTGGTTGTCGTCGTTTTGCATAGACATAAATCTAAATTGTACGCGTCCGCCAAAACTGAAGGACTTCGGCTTCCGATATGCTTTGACAAGTGTTTCTTCTTTTTCAGCCTCAATCGCCTCTCCTGCAAGTTTATCCTGCTGCTTTTTGATATCTGATATGGACTCCTTTAGCTCCTTTTTAAGACGTTCTATCTCTTTTTCTTGTTCCTGGGTAGTATTACTGAGCTGATCCAGCCTCTCAAGTATCTCATCGTTGGTCTCAGCCAGCGCAACAGCCGGTATTATCGGGTGAGACAACATCAAAACCGCCGTTAGTAAAAAGAAGCCCTTTACCATCCCAAATCTTTTCTCCATAACAAGTACCTCCGCGATTCCTGATCACCGACATGTGAGATGTGAGAAAAACTGTGGTCACATAGACTAATTACACAGAAATGTCAAGGATTTTTGAGTCTTATACGGAAATTGGTCCAGGTAGGTGTTAACAAGAAGAGCAAAAAAAAGGGGGGGAAGCGCTGAAAAGACAAATCACGATCTCTTTCCTTTCATTTGCGGTTTATCAAACACGAATCTTTGGAAAGAGATCGTGATTCGGTTTTGAACTTTTCTGACAAGATCTACAGGATTCACAGGATTTCTATCTGTCCTGATCATCCTGTTTATCCTGTCAACAAGAAATGAAATCCCGAAACATTAGAACTTAAAGATCATGCGCAGTCCGATCATGTCCTCATTTTCAACCCACTTTGTGCCGTCCACACTGTCGCCCGAACCTGTCCGGATACCACCTTGATTATTCCTTACTGGATCTCCCTCCAAACGGACATAGTTGAGCTGCCAGCGCACCATGGGATTCCATGTCCATGAAAGTCCCACCGAATATTCATCCACGCAGTCCGAACCTTCCAGAATACCCTTAGTAAACAGGTCTTCCTCGGTTTCGGTCCTGGTATAACGGGCAAGGACCTCCCATGCGCCTGTGCCTTCAAAATGGACAGGGTCAAAGTTCGTCTTGGGCTTTGGCTGCTTCCATCCGAAGTTGCTCACCTTTTTCTTCTCGCCGGTCAGAAATACACTGACCCATGTGCTCCAGGATGTAATATCGCCATCTTCTTTCACACCAAGTGTCGCTGATTCTATGTCTGTCCACTTGACAACAAGGTATTCGGAACTCAAGCTGAACGGCCCGGCGATGTAGTGCAACTCGCCGCCCAAGCGGTCTCTGCTTTCAATTGTGGCGTCGTCTGCTTCCCAGGTCCAGAATTTGTCATCTCTGATCGCAGCGCCATAGCCTTTACCCTCAAATCTTGCATCGCTCAGTTTTTGTTGTTTACCGGTAGTCCCCTCAACGCACAGGTTAAGCCCCTGGAGAGGCGAGCCCTCCTGGTTCTTGAAAGGGGTGTAAAACAGACGGGCAACAGTGTCCTTAGAGTCGTCAATATCACCTCTCTTGTAGTCATAATCCATGCCGGCGCCCGTAAATGAGCCTAAATTCCAGGTCAGTGTCTTATCAAGGACGTCGCCCCAGATCCACCAGCCCCGGTCAAAATATGTAGTAATGGGCGTGCTCACTCCACGCTCAAGGAAGTTAACCTGGTTATCCTTGGTCCACCATGAGGTGCTGAATGGGGGTTTCATCTGGCCGGCCCTTAAATGCAGCCAATCGGCAAACTTATAGTCGGCCCAGAAATTGCGAGCGTAAGGCTTGTCGGCAAATTCCGCCTGGCAGCGGAAATAGATGTATTTGTACCACATCCCCTGAAAATCGAAACGGGCGCGGCGGATGTCGAAATGAGTCGGGTTTTTACTTTCCGAGCCATACCATTTTGTGTCAAAGTGCAGGTTGCCCCGTATCTTCATCCAGAAGTTTTCATCTGGTGTTGAAAGAAAAAAGTCGTTTTTCCAGAAAGCCCGGGCCGGGGTGACCTTCTTGTCCTGGAATGTTTCTTTCTTCTCCTGCTGAAGCTCGTCCTCAAGGGCCTGCACTTTGTCCTCAAGTGCCTTTAGCCGATCCTGGTCGGTTTCCGCCATAGCCGGGACATGCCATACAACAACAACTGCAAGCGCAATAAAAGCGAGAATTCTTTTTTTCATTTACTACCTCCTTATTTGGAAAAATTGGGACCTGTGTGGTTACCTGGGAAATCCCCCTAAACCTGCCCGCCATTGCCATGCAAGCTGGCATATAAGCTATACACTCTGCCGGGCGATGGCAGGCGGGTCCCCCTTTACAAAAGGGGGACTTTTAGGAATTCCCCCCTCTTTTAAAGGGCCCGCCCTGGCGCTACGCTCGAAATGACAAAATGGGGCGAGTGAACACCCCTGAAAGATTTGCCTTGTTAAGGCTGTCGTTCGCTAATCCGCCGAACCTTGGTCGGTTCCGTAGTCAGTAGAAAAACCTACACCACAGAACAACACTAAACCATTTTTTCATCCAGCCATTCCTCCTTTCTTAGTTTTGCCCACTCGCACAATTCGATTGCCGCCGCCTATCGAGATTGTGTATTCGTGCCTGGCGCGATTCACCCGTTGGACTATTCCCCTTCGTGGAAAAGCAACCACCATGCCAAGGAATAGGACGGACGAGAATTAGGCCAAGCTTGTGAAAATAATGACGATTAGAGGAATATTGGGAGGCTTCTGCACCCAGTCCGAGAGGGCTGGGTGTTAGTATTTTTTACAGATTGTAAAGGACTGATTGGGCGGCTGCGACTATCGCCAGGTATTATGTGCCCGGTGCGGATGACCAAGGTGATTGACAAGATTACGGAATGCTTAATATAATGTAACTACTCAGGTTCAAAGTTCCAATTCAGCCGTCGTAGCCATAGGCTACTATGGCGAAGTCGGCGGTTCACGGTTCAAGGTTAGAGAGCGATGAAGAAAGTAGTCGACCGTGAACCGTGAACCTGACAACCTGAGTAGTTACCTGCAATGTCCCCAAAACCGTCCATTGTCATCATCTCAGGCCCCACCTGCGTGGGGAAAACCGATGCAGCGATTGCCCTAACCGAACCCTTGGGGGCTGAGATCATCAGTGCTGATGCCATGCAGGTGTACAGATACATGAACATCGGCACGGCAAAGCCCACCGAACAACAACGGGCACGGGTACGCCATCATCTCATTGATGTGGTAAACCCGGATGAGTCTTTTAGCGCAGCCCTTTTTAGGACAATGGCAGATGCAGTCATCCGGGAGCTTCATCAAAAAGGGCGCCCCGTCTTTGTGGTAGGCGGCACAGGCCTTTACATCAAGGCCCTCACGCGGGGGCTCTTTGAGGGGCAAGAACAAGATGGGCTCATACGAAAAAGACTAAGACATGAGGCTGAAACCCTTGGACTCGACGCCCTGTACCAGCGGCTACAAGAGGTAGATCCTGCGGCTGCCGCAAGAATCCATCCCAACGACACCTACCGGATCATACGCGCCCTTGAGGTCCATCAGGTTACAGGACAACCTATCTCCTACCACCAGAGGGTTCACGGTTTTCGGGATTTCCGTTACAGAACACTCAAGATCGGGTTGACCCCGGACCGGAACATCTTATATGCTCGGATTAACAGGCGGGTTGATCTGATGCTGGCCTCAGGATTATTAGAAGAAGTGAAATGGTTGCTGGATCAGGGATATCCCTCAACCCTCAAATCGATGCGGTCCATTGGATACCGACACATGGCAGACTATTTGGAGGGACGTACGCCGTGGGATGAATGCATACGCCTTTTCAAACGCGACACCCGCCGCTACGCCAAACGACAACTTACATGGTTCAGGGCAGATCCGGAGATTGAGTGGGTGCAGCCCGGGGAGATCGATGTTATGAGTAGAAAAATAGATTTGTTCTTGACAGAAGGAGTGTAAGTGATAAACGGTTGTCGTTAGACGTTACACGATATTTCCCATGGCCACTTCTGTCTCAGAAAAACTGCGCCGTCTTCTTGGGCTTTTCTCTCGTGAAGACCGCCTCCTTATCCTGATCAACGCAGACCCGGATGCGATGGCCAGCGCCATGGCTCTAAAGCGCCTATTGTGGCGACAGGTCTCTGCCGCCACCATCGCCCACGTAAACACGATCACGCGACCTGACAACCTGGCCATGATCCGATTGCTCAAGCTCGACTTGCTTCCAATAAAACAGGTCGATCAAGGCCAATTTACCCGGTATGCCATCCTCGACTCCCAGCCGAGTCACCATGAGAATTTTCAAGGGATCGACTTTGATGTCATCATTGATCACCACCCGCCCGCCGAGCCGAAAGCCCCTTTCGTGGACATCCGTCCCGATTACGGCGCCACATCCACCATCATGACCCAATACCTGCGGGCTGCCAAGATTAAACCCTCTGTGAGACTTGCCACCGGGCTCTTTTACGGTATCAAGACGGACACGATGAACTTTGCGCGTAAGGCCCTCGTGGAAGATGTGAATGCCTTCCAGTTTCTCTTTCGTCACGTCAACGTTCATATGGCCCGGAGAATCGAGCAGGCGGAAATCACCCTCGATTCTCTTAAATACTATCGCACGGCCTTAGAAGAGAGGAGCGTGCAAAAGCAGCGCATCCACGTCCATCTTGGCACTGTGACAAATCCGGACATTTGCGTGTCGATTGCCGACTTTTTTATGGGAATTCATGATATCGCCTGGGCCGTTGTGTCAGGCATCTATCATGAGCGTTTGATCATCATAGTAAGAAATGATGGGAGTCGAAAGGATGCTGGAAAGCTCTTGGGCGAAATTTTTGGGCGCCTGGGCAATGCAGGGGGACATAAGGCGATGGCCAGGGCAGAAATACCCTTAGAAAACCTGCAAGGCCCGGTTGACTACACGGATAGCAAGGCACTGTGCCGCTGGATCATGAGAAGGCTGGACAAAAAAGCTCAAAGCTCAAAGGAAAAGAAAAATCGTAACTACTCAGGTTCAAAGTAGCAAAGAGAAGGGGTCAAATCTTTAATCTTGACAAATCGCAAAGAGAAGGGGTCAAATCTTTAATCTTGACAAATCGTCAAAACTATTAGCCTTTGCAAAACATAAAAAGGATTTGTCAAGATTAAAGATTTGACCCCTTCTCTTTCACAAATCGTCAAAACTATTAGCCTTTGCAAAACATAAAAAGGATTTGTCAAGATTAAAGATTTGACCCCTTCTCTTTCAACAGGTCCCGGATAGCGAGCAGTTCGGCCCTGAGCTGTTTTAGTGTGAGGGGCTGGCTGTCGGCGGCGGCAGGCATGGATTCACGGTGGTGTTGCTCGAGATACCGCTTGGCCCCGGCAAGCGTATATTTTTTTTGGTAAAGCAGATCTTTGATCTGTAGAATGATTTCTATGTCACGCCTTTTGTAAAGGCGTTGCCCGGATCGGGATCTGGCAGGGTTGATCCTGGGAAACTCTGTCTCCCAGTATCGGAGCACATAGGCCTCAAGGCCAGTTATTGCGCTAACCTCACCGATCCTAAAATACCGCTTCTCCGGTATCTCGGTCCCTGTGGGCCGCATTGATTTGCTCCTTTAGCACCCCGCTCACTTTGAAGGTCACAACCTTGCGCGCAGGCAGCGTTATGGTCTCCCCGGTCCTGGGGTTCCTCCCCTTACGAGCTTTTTTTTCACGCACGGAGAATTTCCCAAACGCGGAAATCATGACCGAATCCCCTTCGGCCAGGGCCGTTTTCAATAGTTCAAAAGCTCTATCAACGATCGCAGCAGTCTCCCTTTTCGAAAATCCAACCCTGGCGTGGATCGCCTCGATGATGTTTTTTTTGTTCATAGGGTTAACGTCTATAGGTTGCGCAGCTCGTTACGTGTATTGTCTGTCGGTTGCGTCATTTTTTAAGCCGCTTGCCGTAAGCCCTGGCCCAGACCTGGTTAAGGAGCGTGATAGCCTCTCGCGAGCGTGTCGCGCCCCTGGCCCAGACCGGGATGACACGAACGACACATCTGTCCAAAGCTGTCGCGCCAGGGCGGGCAGGGCGGGCCGAACACCGACACGAAGTGAAGCTTGGCGCTAAACGAGCCGCGCAACCGGTCACCGACCACCGTTTAACGGGCTCCACCCGGCAGTTGCGCGTTAAACTTTTTCAATACCTCCCGGGTCATGGTTTCGTGGATGCTGTTGACCTCGCTATCCGTGAGGCTTCTTTCAGATGATCGGTACGTAAACCTAAGGCCTATGCTCTTACTCCCTTCGGGTATTGGTGACCCCATATATATGTCAAAGATCTCCACGCCCTCTACCAATACTTGCCCCATACCTTCTATGAAATCCAAAAGGGCCTGGGCCTCAACAGTATTACTTAGTATGAGAGCCATATCCCTCGTGGTGGCAGGGAAACGGGAGAGAGTTTTGGCACGCTTTTCCTCAGATACATGATCGACAAGCCGGTCAAAGTCGATGTCAAAGCAATAGGCAACCTGCTTTAGCCCAAAGTTCTTCAAAACCTCTCCGGACAATTCCCCCACCGCACCCAGCCTCTCGTTGCCCGCCTGAATTTGTGCGGCATAGCCAGGTCTCAGATAGGGAAAATCAGTACCGGTCAAGGGAGCAAAACGTACCCCGGTCATGTTCAGCCCGGCGCACACAGCTTCGACCACCCCTTTCATATCATAGAAGTCGACTTTTGATTCCTTGAAATGCCATGTTTTTACTCGGCGTGCCCCGGTCCAAAGCCCGGAGATCATCTCTATCTCTTCCGGGAGTTGATCCGGGTCCGCCGCAGGCGGATACAAGAAGACCTTGCCGAGTTCGAAAATCTCCAGGTCTTCATTTCGCTGTTTGCTGTTTCGGTACATGGTAGCAAGAAGACCCGGAAGCAAAGAGGCTCTCATAACCGTTTGGTCTTCGGTCAGAGGATTCAGGACGGACACCATCCGGCGGCGCGGGTCTTGACCGTGGAGCAAGAGGTGGTCACAGGCTTTCCTGCCGATAAAACTGTAAGTCACGATCTCCGAAAATCCACAGCCGGCAAGCAACTGCCGAAGTCGATCCCGCACCTGGAGCTTCTTGTCCGGTTTTCTGGCCACAACACGAGACACGGGATGGGTAGTCGGAATCTGATCATATCCCCTCAGACGAGCTACCTCTTCCATTAGGTCCTCGGGCCGCGTAATGTCCACACGAAAGGTGGGAGGGACTACCTTGAGCCGATCCTCATCCAGGGGGTCCACGTCCAGCTCTACGGATTTCAGATAAGCGCCAACCTCGTCCCGGCTTAACCGGGTACTCAGGAGCCGGTTAGTCCGCTCTACGCTGAGCTCTATAACCCTTTCAGAAAATGGCCGGGGATAAACGTCAATGACCCCTTCAGCGAGTTTTCCACCTGCTAATTCGACGATCAGTTGAGCCGCACGGTCCAGGGCGCTTCTGACACCCTCCGAGTCCACGCCCCGCTCGAACCGGTGCGATGATTCGGTGTTCAAGCCGAGCCGCTTGGCTGTGCGGCGTGTAGTGATCGGGTTGAAATAGGCACTTTCAATAAACACCCGCGTTGTCTGGTCTTCGATTTCTGATTCAAGTCCGCCCATGATGCCGGCCAGGGCCACCGGCCTTTTGCCGTCGCAGATCATGAGCATATCAGAGCCGAGGGTGCGTTCTGCACCATCCAGGGTGGTAAAAGTCTGGCCTTCCTGAGCCGTTTTTACAACGATCCGATGCTCGGCCAGACGGTCAAAATCAAAGGCATGGAGCGGTTGACCCATCTCCATAAGGACAAAGTTGGTCACATCCACCACATTATTGATGGCCCGGAGCCCCACGGAGTGTAATCTGTCCTGAAGCCAGAAAGGAGACGGCCCAACCGTAACGTTCGTAACCACCCTTGCCGCATACCGGGGACAGTGATCCGGGGCTTCAACGGTTACGGATGAGAGTTCCTCTATCGGGGTTTCACCGGGCGGGAGCTTCACCCTGGGGTATTTCAAGGGAGTTTTGAGAATGGCTGCCACCTCACGGGCTATGCCGATGATACAGAAGCAATCAGAACGATTGGGTGTAAGGTCAAACTCGATGACGGTGTCTGAAAGGCCGAGAGCCACGGCAACCCCCGGACCCAGTTTGGCCGTATCCGGAAGCAAAAGGATGCCGGAGCTATCCATTCCAAGGGCAAGTTCTGCTTCAGAGCATAACATCCCTTCTGAGGCTTGTCCCCGGATACGTCCGGCTTCAATGGTTGCGCCTGAAGGAAGTTGAGCTCCAGGAAGCGCAATGGGCACAAGGTCCCCTTCTTTAATATTCGTAGCGCCGCATACAACCGGCTTTATCCCGGTACCCATGTCCACCCTGCACACGGAAAGCGTGTTCCCCTGAGGATGGGGTACCACTTCAACGATGCGCCCCACCACGACATGGTCCAGATAAGCGTAGCGGTCCACGAGCGCGTCCACCTCGAGCCCTGCCATGGTCAGGGCTTCGGCCAGCTTGACCACATCCACGTCGATGGTCACATAATCTTTGAGCCAGCTTAAACTAACTTTCATTTGTCAATAAGAGAGTGCCTAAAGTGAACTAAAGTGCCTAAAGTTAAGGAATGCGCTTTCAGCGCAACTTGTTTTAAAGATTGACCACGCCGAACCTGCCCGCCATTGCCATGTGTGCGGCATTGTAGCTACCCGGCAAGCCAGGCGTTGGCAGGCGGGGGCGTGCACATTAACCCTGGCCCAGACCCTGGCCCAGACCGGGTTTTTCTCTCCGTGGCATTGTCCAGCTTCTGTCGCGCCAGGGCGGGCCG
>JAUWXF010000099.1 GCA_030616475.1 Desulfobacterales bacterium | reverse complement strand
CATTTCAACGATCCCGGTCATGCTCACTTTTTGACATTTTCCTGTTACCGACAGCTTCCATTATTGAGTCGGGAACGAACAAGGCGTTGGTTCATTCAGGCAACGGTAGATGCCAGAAAAAGATATAACTTTACACTCTTAGCCTATGTGATCATGCCAGAACATGCTCATCTTGTTATTTTCCCGTTGCTTGCAGTTTATGATATTGCACTGTTTTTAGAAGCTATTAAGCAATCCGTAGCCAGGAAGGCGAAACATTTCCTGCGTGACCATAATCGAGATTGGAAAGGACACGGACAAACAAGTTTGTCCATGCCACCCATGTAAGTATCAACGTGAAAATCCCGAAACATTAAGTTAGCGCCTAAGGGGGTGAACTCTGTCCGGTTATGGGTGTTTCCGACCCGGGATCTGGTATAGCTTGTGGGAGGGCTTTAGGTCAAGTCTCGATCCATTACGGACAGAATCGGAGGAGACTGGGTCACGCTTGTGCCCCAACTCGCCCTTTTCACGGAGTCCCAGAAATGCCTCAACAACCTCTCCATCAAATTGGGTGCCGGCACTTTGCCGGATTGTCTTGAGCACAACCTCATCAGCAAGCCTTTCCCGATAGGCACGGTCGGAGGCCATAGCATCATAAACATCAGCTACTGCAAGAATCCGGGACAGAAAGGGGATGGATTCACCCTTGAGACTATCAGGATATCCTTTGCCGTCCCATCTTTCGTGATGATGCAAAATGATTTTCTGCTCTGCGGTCAAAAGGCCCAGGTGGCCAACAATGTTCGCCCCAATCACGGGATGCTTTTTAATCGCTTCAAATTCCTGCTTGGTCAAGGGGCCGGGTTTCAGCAGGATACTATCCGGAATGCCGAGCTTTCCGATATCATGTAAGTGACCCGAAAAATTTAATAAGTCGAGTTGCTCGTCAGAACATCCCATCTCCTTTCCTATGCTCAGTGCAAGTTCGGTCACCCGAGTCGAGTGCTGCTTGGTGTAGGGGTCTCTGGCCTCGATTGCTTCCACAAAGGCATAGAGGGTAGCGAAAAGATTCTCGTAGATGTTCTCGTACAAAGCGACATTTTCTATGACAAACGTGGCCCTCTCAGCCAAAAAATTCAGATAGTACAGATCCTTTTCAGTGAAAGGCCTTGATATGCCTGTCCCGGGACGGCAGACAGGTCCATTTTTGACAATGGCGACCAGCATACCGAATAGCTTTTTTCGAATCCTGAAAGGGATGGCAACCAGTGAACGGATATTTGCATCCGAAAGCGTTTTGTCATAACTGCCGTCAACAAGAAGCGGGATACCTTCTGAGGTTTTCTTCACAACGACCTCTGCGACACAACTGTTGCTCTTTCTGGCCGGGCAGGCTTGATCGGCCTGTCTGCCTGTGTCTACCGTCTCGAGACAGGCAGGCGCAGACAGGCCAGCACTCCAGTTAGATTTGGGTTCTTTATAAAAAGAGGCGATAGGGATCGGCCTTCCCAAAGTCTCGTCCACTACATGGAAATGGACCTCATCGCAATTGGTTATATCCGCAGAGAGCTTAACGATCAGATCAAAGAGGTCTGAGCTGCTTGTTACCCAGTCTACCTTCTGTAAGATCATGTTCAATATCTTGAGATCCCCGACTTTGCTGGACAGCTCTTCATTTAGCCGGGCAATATCTTCCTTCTTTTTGATTTCCTCCTTCAGAAGCATATTTTCAACAAAGAGGGCCTTTTGTTCTAAAGCTCTCCTAATCGTCAGCTCTACATCACCAATATGAAACGGTTTGACCAGGAAGTCCACCACCCCGTGTTTCAGGGTAGCTATCGCGTTATACGTTGATGGATATCCGGTCATAACAACGACCGGTATGGTATTGTCGAGCTCATGAATTTTCCTGGTGAACTCTACCCCGTCCATTCCTGGCATATTAAGGTCTGTAAAACAAAAATCGACCTTCCTGCGCTCAAGAACCTTAACAGCTTCCGTCCCATCTCGGGCAGTCAAGATCGAATAGGTTCCGATTCTGCGAAGAAAATCCTTGAAAACCTCAAGGATCATTTCATCATCATCAACAACCAATATGTTCATGGGCTCACTCATGGGTCTTCAACCCTTTCATCAGGTGGGCTTTCAATGTTTTGAATTCCTTATCGGTCAATAATCCGTCTCTTTTGAGCGTGGAAATATTTTGGAGTTGTTCAAAGTAGTTGGGTTCGCCCATTGGGGCACCGCGCATAAAATGAAGACCGGGCCGGTCGCTGGAGAAAAAATTGAGTCTGGCTATCCTGTCTTGTTCTACTTTCTGCTCATAATCGCCTTCGTTTCTTTCCTTCTTGATGGCAACCAACTGGTCATAGGCTTCCTTTAGCTCTTTGAGCAACTGGGTATTTTCCCGTATGAGATTCACTCTCTCAACGGCATTGTTGAATACAATCTCCATCTCCTGGAGTTTGAAGGGTTTCTTGATATAATCATAGGCGCCTTCCCGTATGGCCTCAACAGCGGTTTCAAGTGACCCGTGCCCTGTTATGATGATAACGACCACATCAGGATTCATTGCCTTGGCCTGGCGCAACACCTCCAGGCCACCAACCCTGGGCATCATCAGATCAGTAATTAGGATATCAACAGGCTCTCTGGTGATAAACTCTATAGCCTCAAGAGCATCGTTGAAAACCTCGACCGAAATATGCTCCTTTGAGACCAAATCCTTCAGGATGTCGCCGATCACTCTGTCATCATCTACGATCACGCTCCGGATAGAAGGGTCTTGCGTTTGCTTCATCTATTAGTCTCTCATTCTACAGCCTGCTGTTGAGAAGCTTCTTTGAATGTGATAGGCAAGATCTACTTGTTACCTGTTTTACGTATCGGAAGAGCTTGCCCAAAACTTGAGCATATGGGGATTTCATTTTTTTGAGCGGCGTAGCCCTCCGGGGCGTAGGCCCTCCGGGGCGTAGGCCCTCCGGGGCGTAGGCCCTCCGGGGCGTAGGCCCTACGGGCCGGAGGCCGCGTTATATAAAATCACGGAGTGATTTTATAACTTGAGTTTCCCTGGGGCAAACTCAAAGACGGCAAGATACCTGCCAATCAACAACCTAAGAAGCTTTTTTTCGAAGATCTAATGTGTTATGTAAATGGCTCCAGACAGGACTTAGGGGCTTCGCCCCAATTGGAATAGTGGAATGTTGGAATAATGGAATATTGGGCTTAAAAGGTGTTTTGTTCTTATTCCCATTATTCCATCATTCCATTATTCCCTGATCGAACTTGCAATAGAGCCCATAAATGTATATAATTTCAACAGGTTGTAGAATCTCCGAAACGTAGACTTAGTGCCAGTGCCTTAATCTCATATGATCACTAATCGACAATATTCGAATGTGAAGAATGGGCTTGCCCTTGTAACAGTCCTTTTCTTGACACTCGCATGCCCAATTGTAAATCATGCCATTGAGGCATTTCCAAAGTCACGGGGGCTTATCAATGATTTTGCCAATGTCATTTCGCCCCAGTATGAACAAAAGTTAACAGAAGTGACTGGTGAACTTTTGAGAAAGACGGACGTGCCCGTGGTCGTGGTCACCATGCCAGACATTGGTGGAGAGGATTACAACGAGTACGCCAACCGCCTGTACGCTGCGTGGGGCATCGGGAAAAAGGGCGAAGATCGAGGTGTCCTCATCTTTGTGACACTCAAAGAGCGTAAGATGCGTATCGAGACCGGTTACGGAATAGAGGGTCTTATTCCCGATGGGCTGGCCGGCGAGATCCGCGACCAGTATATCACTCCATACCTGAAGCGAAATCAGTTTGGGGAAGGGCTTTTGAACGGCACCCTTGCAATAGCCAGCATCATTGCCAAAGATGCGGATGTCAGCCTGACCGGACATGTCCCTGTGAAACGCCCGCCGAAGAGGCGCTCAGGCCTATCGGCCCTGGTGACGATCTTTCTCTTGTTGTTGATCTTCTTTTCCATGGGGAGGAGGCGAGGGGGGCTCTGGCCGCTCCTTCTCCTTTTGTTCATGGGAGGAGGGTTTGGATACGGAGGAGGCTACGGCCGGGGTGGCTTTGGCGGGAGCTTTGGTGGCTTTGGCGGCGGTTTTGGTGGTTTTGGCGGCGGCTTGAGTGGAGGGGGCGGCGCTGGCGGTGGCTTCTAGGGATTCCGTAACAATTTAGGTCGTTGAAAACCCGGTCGCTCCAACGACAATCAGATTTTTAACCGTATAAAACTCGGGCCTAAGTGAGCCTAAAGAAAGAACTGGAGCCACTTGTTAAATCGCAACAGGCAAATTGATCTTTTTGAGCATTTAAGTTCGCTCTGTATAGCTCTCCGTTCTTTCTCAATGCTCACTAAGCCCCTCAAACAGTTACCCGGTTCAAAATCTGATTGTCGTTGGAGCTCCCTCGAATCCGGTTGTTTCATAAAGCTAAAATGACACGGGATTCCGAATTCCGAAATAGGAGAACACCTCATGTCCAAGATTCCGAAAGATCCGGGGGAGATATCTCCCGGCATCGTCGATGATTACAAGGGTCTGTTTGGCGAGGACCTGGTTTCCGTCATACTTTACGGGAGCGCGGCAAGCGGTGACTACGTTGCCGGCAAATCAGACATTAATTTTATGATTGTCCTTTCTGAAAAGGGAATCGATTCCCTTGACCAGAGCTTTGACCTTATTGCCAAGTGGAAAAAGCGCAATGTGGCCACCCCCTTGTTTCTAACCGAAACGTATTTCAGGACATCATTGGATGTCTTTCCGATTGAATATCTGAATTTCCAGAACACTTATGAACTCGTTTATGGCAAAGATATCCTGAAGGATCTCTCTCTTGACCGCGAGTTCTTGAGAATGCAATGCGAGAAGGAAGTGAAGGGCAAGTTACTCCTTTTGAGGGAGGCCTTCCTGGAGAGCCAGGGTAAGGCAAAGCACCTCCAGCAGCTCATAGCACAGTCTCTTGGTGCATTTGTCGCCATCTTTAACGGGCTCCTCCATCTGAAAGGAAAAGAGCTTCCCCGCCACAAACGTGAGGTCATCAAACAGGTTTGCCACACCTTTGACATGGACAGTGGCCTTTTTGAAAAGCTCCTTGACGTTAAAGAAAAAAGGGTCAAGCTAAGCGGCCTTGAAATGACCAAACTATTTAAAGCATATCTAAAGGAGGTACAAGAACTCTGGAAAGTCGTGGACACGCTGAACAAAAATGTTGCCTCAAACCTCACACCTCAAACGGAGCGGAGCGACTATCCAAGGAAGGAGGTCAAATGACACAAGGACAAAAAACCACGCTCATCGTCATAGGGGTTGTTCTGCTGGTTATCTTGATCCCTTTTGGGTATCTGAAGGGGACCTACAACAGCCTTGTCCGTATGGACGAGGGGATAAAGGGGGCCTGGGCACAGGTGGAAAACCAACTCCAGCGCCGCTACGACTTGATCCCCAATTACGTGGAAACCGTAAAGGGGTATGCCAAGCACGAAAAGGAGGTTTTCCTGAAAGTGACCCGGGCGCGTTCGAAGGTGGCCGGGGCCGGCGCTATCAGTGAAAAAATCGCTGCCAACAACCAGCTCTCTTCGGCCCTGGCCCGACTGTTAGTGGTGGTGGAGCGGTATCCTGATCTGAAGGCCAATGCCAATTTTATTCGTCTTCAAGACGAACTGGCAGGAACTGAAAACAGGATCTCAGTGGAACGGCGCCGTTTCAACGAAGCGGTAAAGGTCTACAATATTAAGATCCGGAGCTTTCCGACCAACTTCATAGCCGGGATGTTCGGGTTTGAAAAGGCCACCTTCTTTGAAGTGTCAAAGGAGAAACAAGAGGTCCCGAAGGTAAAGTTTTAAATGGTATCAATTTGGCCTATTGAAAAAGCGAGCCTAACGAGCATACAGGTGATCCGATTCTAAAGCGGGTCACTGTTTGAGTCCGCCACCTGTTCTTTCTTTACGCTCACTTATGCGCGAGTTTGAGTCGGTTTAGAATCGGATTGACTGTATGCGATAATGTTTTCAAAGATCTAAAATGTTACTCTAAATGCAATTCATTGCTGACCTTCATATCCATTCTTATCTTTCACGGGCAACGGCTAAAAATCTTAATCTGGAGCACCTGAATCTGTGGGCTCAGATGAAAGGAATTAGGGTTGTCGGCACCGGAGATTTTACCCACCCCCAGTGGTTTTCAGAGCTGTCCCAAAAGCTTGAACCGGCAGAGGACGGACTCTTCAAGTTAAAACCGGAGTTTGCAGCCGAAACAGCCCACATGGTTCCACCCGGTTGCAAAGGACCTGTACGCTTCATGCTCAGTGTCGAGATCAGCAGCATCTACAAAAAGGATGGAAAGACCCGCAAGGTTCACAATGTGGTCTTTATACCCGATCTTGAGCTGGCAGAAAAATTCAACCAAAGGCTTGGCCGAATCGGCAATATCAGCTCGGACGGGAGACCGATCCTCGGGTTGGATTCCAGGTCCATCCTTGAAATTGTGCTTGAAACCTCGGAAGATGCTTTCCTGGTCCCTGCCCATATCTGGACTCCCTGGTTTTCGGTACTCGGCTCCAAGTCAGGCTTTGACTCCATTGAGGAATGCTTTGACGACCTGACCACCTACATTTTTGCTGTGGAAACGGGTCTTTCCTCTGACCCTGCCATGAACTGGCGGATCTCATCCCTCGATGGGCTTACCCTGGTCTCCAATTCCGATGCCCATTCTCCGGCCAATCTGGGAAGGGAAGCAAACCTTTTTGACACGGAGCTTTCCTATTTTGCAATCAGAGACGCACTGAAATCCGGTGATCCAAAGAGTTTCCTGGGCACCCTTGAATACTTTGCCGAGGAGGGAAAGTACCATTTTGACGGCCACCGGAAATGCGGGGTTAGACTCTCTCCGCTTGAGACCATGAAAAATGAGGGGCTCTGTCCTGTTTGCAACAGGCCGGTCACTGTTGGCGTCATGTATCGCGTGGAAGAGCTGGCCGATCGTAAAACCGGGGCAAAACCAAAAGGGGCTCATTCGTATACAAGCCTTCTTCCATTGACCGATATATTATCGGAGGTTCTTCAGGTAGGACCAAAGAGCAAGAAGGTAGCCGAGGCCTATCGGGCACTTCTTGAAAGGCTAGGCCCGGAATTTGATATTCTCAAAAAGAGACCCCTGGATGTCCTTGAGCGGCACGGACCACCCCTGCTCGCCGAGGCGATCAACAGAATGCGAAAAAACCAGGTCCGTATTGCCCCGGGATATGACGGCGAGTTTGGCACGATCTCGCTCTTTGACGACCAGGAGCGCAGCCAACTCCTCGGGCAAAAGAGCCTGTTCGGGGTTTTGCCCCCCCACCCTCGCCCCAATGCTGTTGAACTAAGGGATTGGTTCGAGAAAAATCCCCCTAAACCTGCCCGCCATTGCCGTGTGTGCCGGCAGTGTAGCTCCGTTGCGAGCCAGGCGTTGGCAGGCGGGTCCCCCTTTACAAAAGGGGGACTTTCAAAAGCTCCCCCCTTTCGTAAAGGGGGGTTGGGGGGGGATTTTATTCTGCCCGATCATCTGAACGAGGCCCAACAAGAAGCAGTGCAACACACCGGGGGGGCTCTCTTGATTGTTGCCGGTCCAGGGACCGGCAAAACCTTCACCCTTGCGCATCGCGTTGCCTATTTACTTCAAAAAGGGATTGCCCGGCCTGAACAGATACTTGCTGTTACCTTTACAAATAAGGCTGCTCAGGAGATGGCCGGGCGTTTGAGCAAGATCTTTGACGACTCCAGGGTCCTGAATGGGGTCACCATCAAGACTTTTCACGCCCTTTGCCTTGATATCATTTCCCTTGAGGCAAATGCTCTCGGAATAAAACATGCGGTATCTATATTGAGTGAAGCAGACCGCACCCGGTTTGTGAAGGCGGCCATTCAGAGGACGCACGACGACCTTGTTGGCTCAACGGACTGTTGCCCAAACAGCCTGTCAGGGCTTGACCCAGATGGAATTTCAGGTCTCATTTCCAAGGTCAAGCAGCTCTTGCTCTTGCCGGAGCACGATTTAGCCGGGCCTGTCCCGGAGCCATTAGTGGATCAGTTTCCACCCATATATAAGGCATATCAAGAGATCCTTCATGAGAACCATCTTCTTGACTTTGATGACCTGATTTTTGAGACAGTCCGACTTTTTGAAACTCATCAGGCGATCCTGAGAAAGCACCAGGAAAGGTTTTCTTTCATATCTGTGGACGAATATCAGGACATCAATTATGCCCAGTATCGTCTTATCCGCCTCCTTGCACCACAGGGCCATGACATCTGTGTCATCGGAGACCCGGATCAGGCCATATACGGATTCAGGGGGGCGGACGTTCAATATTTTCACAGGTTTTGCGAGGATTATCCGGCCGCGAAAAGGATTCTGCTCGAGCAGAACTATCGCTCCACGGAAACAATTCTACGGGCCTCCGGACAGCTCATCGGTGTGGATGATGCCAGGCGCGCACAAAAAGGTATCTGGTCGGGCATTCACGGTGCCAAGGCCCTGACTGTCACTGAGCTTCCCACGGAAAGGGCAGAGGCCGAGTACATAGTCAAGACCATTGAGCAGGAGGTTGGCGGAATCAGTCACTTTTCCATGGACAGCGGGCGGATTGACCGGCTTCAAAAGAAAAAGGAACGGAGTTTTTCGGATTTTGCCGTGCTTTACCGGATCAAGGAACAGGGGAAGGCCCTAAAGGAGGCCATTGCCAGATCTGGTATCCCCTTTCAGATGGTTGGAAACGAAAAACTTCGAAACCGGAAGGGAATCATGGAGCTTATCTCCTACCTGAAGGCGGGGTGGTCCCTTGCGTGCGATTTTGATGTGGAAAGGATCCTCAATTTTCCTTCACGGGGCATCGGCCACGGTGCCGTTCATGCCTTAAAGCAATGGTCTGAGACGAGAGGGGGTTCTCTTATGACCGCTCTCGAACGCTCAGACGAGATCTCTGGGCTCAAACCAGGCCCTAAAAGCAAACTCAGGATATTTTCAAAGGATTTGAGTCAGCTCAAAGAGATCCTAAATGGCATGAGCGTGTATGAGCAAATTCACCATATTCTGAATCAATTCAGCATCATGGATGCCATGTGGGGCAATAAGGCCTTTGAAGAAGACCTGACAGCCTTTTTGGATCTGTCCAGATCCTTTGAGGACCGGGGCGTCGATTTCCTGGCTCACCTCGCCCTTGAGAAGGCCCAGGACCGCTACGACCCTGTCACAGAAAAGGTTTCCCTGATGACCATGCATGCCGCCAAGGGGCTGGAATTTCCCGTGGTCTTCATCGCTGGTTGTGAAGACGGCCTCATCCCTTACCGGAGAAAAAAAGGTGAACAGGGAGATCTCCTTGAAGAAAGAAGGTTATTCTATGTGGCCTTAACCCGTGCGCAGGAAAAGATCTATCTGACCCATGCCAAAAGAAGACTATGGTTTGGCGAGAGAACTTTGCAGCATACCTCCCCTTTTCTTGAGGCCGTTCAAGAAGATCTGAAAGAATACAAGAAACCTTTTTCAGCAAGACCAGCGCGCAAGAAACAGGATCCACAACTGAGACTTTTTGAGGTTTGATAAGAAAGTTGCGGGTTGCGCGTTACGAGTTGCGCGTTGCGGCTTCCGGACTGTAAGCCTTGTATAGTATTTCGGAATGCGGAATGAGAGGAATGCGGGAATGGGGTTTTCAACTTTAGCTCACTTTAGACACTTTAGTTCACTTTAGCTCACTTTCACTGATAACCAGAATCCAGTATCCAGCAACCAGTGACAAATGACCAGTGACCAGTGACCAGTGACCATGCAGGAAAAACTAATTGACAAGATAAAGCTTGAGAACGGCCTGACCCTTGAAGTTTATGACCGCTCAAGATCGGTGGCCGGAGACCGGTGGCTGGTCTCTCTTATTGCTCGCATTGAGGTAGAGGTGAGGCCAGAATACTTTCAAGGCCAGCACACACCGGATCTTCCCTTTGATGATGTCCGAGCCGCAGTGGGCGACAAGGCCACCTACCGCCACGAGAAGACACGAAACTTCATTGCTGAAACAAAAAAAGACGAAGTCTTCGAGGGGCTAAAGGAGCGCTTCCTGGCAGCAAGCCTTACCTACCTTTCAAGTCCTGACTTCCCCCGCAAACTGATCCTGATGCAATATCAACGGGCCCGGGGAGAGCTGATACAGTTGAAGTTCCACTAGCCGCACCCCCAGTGAATCCAGACCCTCAACGGAAAGGTCAAGGCTATGAATGAAAGAACATTGTCGATCATCAAACCAGATGGTGTTGCAAGGGGCCTCATCGGCGAGGTGATCAAGCGGTTTGAGCAGGCCGGTTTCAAGATTATTGCCATGAAGATGGTTCACATGTCAAAGAAAGAGGCAGAAGGCTTCTACGCTGTGCACAAGGATCGCCCCTTTTTTGAGAGCTTGACCCGCTTCATGTGTTCGGGTCCTGCGGTCGTGATGGTCATGGAGGGAGAGAATGTCATTGCCAGAAATCGTGAACTCATGGGGGCTACCAACTACAAAGAGGCGGCCGAAGGGACCATACGTCGCGAATTCGCGACAGACATCGAAAAGAACGTGGTCCACGGGTCTGACAGCCCCGAGACCGCGGCATTCGAGATTGGCTACTTCTTCAATGCCCTCCCATAGCCCTTCTCTTTACGAATGACAATCCCTGCCCCAAACCTTCCTGTCTTTCCTTTCTCATGTCGGTAAGAGTAGAACAAATTGGGATGATCACAGGTGCATATCTTAGCCATTTCTATGTTTTTTTCAGGGATACCGGCCTGGAGAAGCTGTTTTAGGTTGACTGTCCACAAATCAAAATATCCTGTGCCGTCTATGATCTCGTTCCTGATGCAGTCTTGCCTGGTTCCAAAAACATGCTCGACCTGGGAGAGGACCTCCTGTCCGACTTGGTAGCAACATGGTCCAATAGATGGTCCAATGCCAAGAACAATATCCTGTGGCGAGCAACCAAAGTGTTCTCGGAGGACCTTCAAGGTGTTCTGAGCCACGAATCGAAGCGTGCCTTTCCACCCTGCATGGGCAACCCCGATCACCCTCTTTGAAGGATCATAAAATAGAATTGGCACACAGTCAGCCAGAAGAATCATCAGACAAATATTTGGCACATTGGTCACCATAGCATCTGTTGCATTGATCGCCCCTTTGCAGTCGGTGGAACCTTTGCCTCGCAACGCTTCTGATACAATTTTGACATGGCCGTCATGAATTTGATTGGCGGTTGTCAGGTTGGTCAGGGGAATTCCAAGAGTTCCAGCAAGCAGTTTGCGGTTCTTGAGCACCTTTTCCGGATCATCCCCGACATTAAACGACAGATTCAAAGAGTCATACGGCGGGCTACTGTGGCCACCTATTCGAGTCGATACGAAGTGACCGATTCCTTCATATCTCAAGAGGTTTTCGAAAAACCATATGGGCAATGAACTGCTCTTCTTCTCGATCATACTAGTGCGGTGTTCCAAAAGTTCTGTATTCGATTTTGGCAATTCAACATGTTGCCGGAACGTTACAACGGCTGTCAAAATCCGAATATCGAAATCCGAAATCCCTGGCCCAGACCTGACTTACATGGGCAGCAGAATCATCCAGGTATGTCGCGCCAGGGCAGGCCGAAACAATATCAAAATTCAAATGTTCAAAATTCAAAACAAACAAAAGCAGTTTAGCCCTGTGTCTTTATGTT
>JAUWXF010000315.1 GCA_030616475.1 Desulfobacterales bacterium | reverse complement strand
TACTCCTGACCTGTTCGACCAGCTACCAGTTGTATTGATTTTGGGATTGTATCTCGATTACCATCGTCTACGACAAGTAAGTGGATATGATTCGAAGTCACCGTATAGTTAAGAATTGCCAGCCCGTGACGCCTTTTCGCTTCAAAGAGCCACTGTAACCATCGCCGCCTGTCTTTAGCGAACCTAAGCAGGAATTCCCTTTTGTGACATCTATGCGTGAAATGCCAAACCTGCCCAGCGATGTAATGTCTCTTGGCTCTGGCCACAGGTGATTCCTATAACCTTCTTTTTGCCACCAAAAACGTCATTATAGCCCCAAAATTGAGCCCGTTTTTGAAACCAATCTGAATCATATTGACCGGTTACCGCGGCCCGACCCCAAGAGATATTTTTCCCGTCTGCAGAGATTAGAAAGCCGTATGAGTCAAAAGCTGAATGGTCCATCAAGTAAGGAGTAATGGTAAATTTGCCAATCTGAAATTCTTGCCATGCCTCAAAATGTTCCACATTCGGCAATGGTACTTTGTTTGGACTGAAATGAGCGGTAGCATTCATTAAATCCCATGATGCCTTGCCGCAATAAACCGGGATTGCGGCAGGCAGTTGGCCAGCCAAGCCATAATGGTCAAGATGCGGATGAGAAAGAAGAACACCATCGATGAGTTTTCCACCTTGGCGCAGAGTATGAAAAAGTGACTGGGGCAGACAGGACTCTATTGATTCATCGGAATCGAAATCCAAGGGAAGACCTATATCGACCAAGATGGTCGAACCTCCGCAGGATATTTCTACACAACTACCGCCAACCTTATGGGCACCGCGATGGATAATCAGTTTCATTGCAGCCCCAGAAAAAGACGGTTGCTTTTTGCAAGACTTTTGAAATCCCCAGTTGTAATTAAGTCCTTGCTTCCTTCTTCCCATTCGACACCTTTCTCGATTCCTTCTCGAACAGTGCGAAGCATAATATCCCGCTGGGAAGCATGAAAGCCTGTGATAATGAGCCGCGCACGTGGGTAGAGGGCAATTCTGTCATAACTTCTGGCCCGTTTTTTAAAAAAACTGCCCTTAAGTTGGTTATAAATATTCAACTGTTCCTTATAGCCTGCAATTATATCTTCGCCATTTTGAGCCAGCAGTTCCTTGTACTTTTGCAACTGCCTGACAACCTTTGGCGTCTTTTTTGAACGTATTTCGCTATTGTCAAAAAGTTTGGCCTCGAAAAATACAAGTGTGCCGTTATCAGTGATAGCAGCCATGTCTATGCGAGGTACACTCTTCTTGCTGGCATTCTCCTTAAGTTCTCCTTCAAAACCTATCTCAATGTCAACTATCTGGTGGATGTTGTTTGCCAAATACTGAACTGCTTGTCTTTCTTTGCCTGTAAAAATATTAATACGTCGTTTTATTTTGGCATAATGTTTGACAAACCCCTTTAGCCCTTCAACCCGTTTGATTGGAGCAGTGGACATCTCTTCCAAAGTGACATAAGGATTTTTTTCTGACCGTAAACTAAGATAATCCTCATGCATCCTGCAAATCAGATTGTTTTGGCCATCTTGATTAATTTGCAGAAGTAGACCCCCGCTCGCTTGAACACGAACCTCGTTGTTACGAATAAGGATAAAGATGTCTTTGTCGTCAACAATTGTTCGCCACCATGATTTTTCGGAGTCGTAGAGTTTATTTAAAGAAGTGATAAATGAGGGGCTTAGTGTTCTAGAAAATTTCATTTTTCATATCTCGGTTTTTTTTGATTGGGAGCTTTCAGTATTTCTCCGCCGAACCAACAAACCCCGCAGTTAGCGCAATTTGCATTGTATTAATAAGCGTTTAATGATGAAGCATGATCCAATGGTCAGCAGCCCGCCTTCGCTGAAAAGCTATGGCGGGACAAGGGGGACGTCATCATGCTTCATCGATATATCAACCAGTTTTTGGAATATTGCCAGCTTGCGGATTTTTCCAACCGCTCCATTGAAGCACTCAGCGCTCGGCTGAATGAATTCGAAGCCTGCCTGTGATGTTCTCAAGGCGAATGCCGCAAATCTCAAAGAATCAGGTCCATTAAAAAGGTT
>JAUWXF010000016.1 GCA_030616475.1 Desulfobacterales bacterium | reverse complement strand
AATGGCGGGCAGGTCGAAATCCGAAACAAATTCAAATGACAGAAATCTCAATGACAAAAACGGAAAGGGACACCACCAGACCGCATTTGTTTTGAATTTCGAACATTTGGATTTTGATATTGTTTCGTATTTCGTATTTCGATATTCGTATTTTTGCAACGGTTGATCCGTTTCGTTCCCGCTAAAACGGGATTAAATTGCCAAAATCGAACGTAGAACTTTCGAGACACTGCACTAGAGGTTGCCTGTGAAGACCCTCATCTGTATTGACGGACACCCCAATGCTCTGGAAGCAACCAGGCTGGCGGCGAAGTTTGCTTGCACCACAAATAGTGAGGCTACCTTCCTGTTTGTTCGAAGATATAGAAACGACACTCGCGGTTACAACATTCGACGGAAGGCAACAGAGGTATTTGCCAACTGGACAGAAGAACTCCCTGAGATGAGGTATCTCCACGAAGCTGAAGAGGTGTTCAAGAAAGCTCGTGGATACCAGGAAAACGAGGAAGAGATCGGAGAGTCCCGCAGAGTTCTGGTTCATGTTGCCAACGGTGTTTTTGAAGAGGGAAAGGTCCAACTGCGTTCTGACAGCAGGGCCCATCTTAAGATCAGGGAAGGCGTCCCCCACAAAGAAATACTTAGAGAAGCAGAGGAAGGCCGTTATGAGCTTGTCATCTTAGGGGCAAGCCGTGTTGCCCGATGTCGCTGGTATGAGATTGAGCACATTCCTCTGAGCGTTGCCCAAAAGGCCTCGTGCCCGGTCATGGTGATAGAGAAGGAGTTTGATGAAGGCCAACCCGTGTTGGTGTGTGTTGGAAAAAAGGACCCCCCAGAGTCAACCTTACACCTTATCCGACTCTTGGCCACAAGCATGAAAAGTGAGATTGAGGTTCTGAGCGTACTCAGGACTGCGGACCCGGCTTTTCGGTTTTCTGAAAAGGTTTCCGCGATGATTGATGAATGGTCAGAGAGCTCTCTAAAGGTGACTCGGAAAGTCATAACCGGGGACCCGGTCAACGCAATTATCGAAATGGCACCCGGCTATGGTGTTATTGTTTGCGCATCTAGCGAAAAGCGGAAGAAAAATCGATTAGGCAAAGTGACGAAAAAGGTGCTCTGTCGTCAGTTCAACCTGCTTGTTTCAAGGTAACACCCCCACCCTAAGCCCTCCCCCTTGAAGGGGGAGGCTTTGGTGGGAAGGTAGAAGGCCAGGGCTTTTCGATGGTGCTGCGAGGTTCTATTCTTTTAAGGCTTCCTTGATAGCCTTAATCAATTCACCGGGCTCGATCGGCTTTTCAATATATCCATCCGGTACGGTATATTTTGTTAATCCGGTAGTCTCAACAAATTTTTTCTCATCCCGCAGCGGCTGCTTGTACATAAAGTTCCTGAAATCGACACCCGTCACTTCGGAGACACCTGTGATCACGACCACTGGAATATTGCTCATGCTCGGGTCCTTTCTCATCTCCTGGAACATGGTAATGCCGCTTTTCCTTGGCATCATCAGGTCGAGCAATACCAGGTCCGGCTTCTCCTTGGCCAGGACTTCAAGCCCCTCAACCCCGTCCTTTGCACCAATGCTTGTATAGCCGTTTTCCTCCAGAACCGCACTCACAAAGCTGATAACGTCCGGCTCATCGTCCACGATCAATATTTTCCTGGACATCTTTCCCCTCCTTTTTAGGATTGATGATTGACGATTGATGATTGACGATTGAACAAAACAAAATTGACAATCAACAATCATCAATCGTCAATTCCTCAAGCATCTCCCGCTTGAGTCGAACTGAAAAAGTGGCCCCCTCCCCAACCTTCGATTTCACCGAGATTTCCCCGCCGTGTTCATAAATGATCTTTTGCGTGTTGAGCAGACCCAGTCCAGTGCCCCGCCCAGCTTTGGTACTGAAGAACTTGGTAAAGAGTTTTTCCTTCACCTCATCGGTCATCCCACATCCATTGTCAGTTACTTCAAAAAGGATGGTTTCGCCTGAGCCGGCATCAGTTGCCAGCATGGTCTTTACTGTGACCTTCCAGGCCTTAGAGGTATCTGTGTCATAGATGCATGCGTCAATAGCATTTGAGATCAGGTTCAACAGGACCCTGTGGATGCCATCCCGGTCCAGGTATGCCTCTTTCAAATCAGCATCAAGGACCTTTTTCAGCTCGATATGGTGTTCCTTAGCCCTGTCCTTGAGGAGTTCTACTACCTCCGAGACAATCTCGTTGGGCCTGCATACACTTCGTTCAGGTGTCCTCTCCCTGGAATATCTCAAAAGATCGAGGACAAGGCCCGAGACCTTCTCAACATTGCGCTGGACCATGGCCCATCCCTCTTGCAGCATATAGGATTTATCCCTGGCCATGCCTGTGTTTACCATATACATACCACCGCGCAGTCCGGTCAAGATATTCTTAATGTAATGGGCCAGTCCTGCCACAGTATCGCCGATTGTGGCAAGACGTTCGTTTCTTATCAATTCTTCCTGTGCCTGCTTCAACTCCAGGGTACGTCTTTCCACCATTTGTTGCAAGTTCTCAGTATAGTCCTTGAGTTGTTTGGTCATAGACAGCTTGCGCTCGGCCCTTTCCAGCGCCAGCATGAGGGCCTCGTCCCGTATCGGCTTGGTAATAAAATCCGAAGCTCCGTGCTGGAGCGCCGCTATGGCTGAGTCCATGTCTCCATGGCCAGTTACAACAATTACCTCGGCTTCGCTGTCTATAGCCTTGATTTTTTTGAGGACATCTATGCCGTCTATACCGGGCATCTTGATGTCGGTTAGTACGAGCTTGAGGTTTTCCTCCTCGAAGATTTTTAAACCCTCATGGCCGCTTTCGGCGGTGATCACCTCATATCCTTCGCTGGTAAGCGAAAGATCCAACACCTCCAGGATCGGCCGTTCATCATCAATGAGTAAAAGCTTTGTCATCCTGGTGAGCCTCGTCTGTATAGATCGGAAAACTGATCCTGAATATCGTGCCGATGTGTGAGGTGAATTTTACGTTGATATCGCCCCTGAAATCTTTAACCAGGCCATAGGTAATCGACAGTCCTAAGCCGGTTCCCTTTCCCACTTCTTTTGTGGTGAAAAAGGGTTCAAATATTTTCTCGGGGACTTCTTTCGACATGCCCGTGCCAGTATCAGCGACCAGAGCCACCACCCTCTCCCTTTCCTGATATGTGGTAATGGTGAGCTTTTTGATCGCCTCCGGCCCCTTTGCCTCCATGGCATCTCTCGCATTGGTTACCAGGTTCAGGAAGATCTGTTCCAGGCGGTTCTTGTCAGCGAGAATCTTCGGGAGGGGTTGGTCCAGCCTCAGGCTTATTTCGATGTTTCGCAATCTGAGCTGCTGCCCAAGGATAGTAAATACATCTCGTATAGGTTCATTAAGGTCCACCGGGTATACTTCCAACTCGCTCTTTCGGCCAAACTCCCGCAGGTGATTGATGATGTTGGTGGCCCGGTCTACCTGCTCGCTTATGTTGCTACTCACTTTCAACAACTGCTCCTCGGAGATCTTCTGCCCGCGTTTTATTATCTTGGCAAGAAAATCGGCCCCAACCCTGATTACATTCAAGGGCTGATTGAGTTCGTGGGCAATACCGGTTGCCATCTCACCGAGTGTAGCCATTTTGCTGGCCTGAGTCAACTGGGCCTCGTGTTCAAGACGTTCAGTAATATCTATAGTCGTAATGATGTAAGAGAGACCAGATGCCCCACTTTCTATTTCTTGAAATTTCCCGGACCGGGCATGGAAATCGATATGGAAATAATCACCGTTCTTCCTCCTGGCCAGTAGCTTGGGGATGAAGACCGAGTCCTCCCTGGCAAAGTCATGAAGATGTTTCCAGAGTCGATCTGCCTCGTCAGCATCAAACAGTTCGAGAAAGGACATCTCCAACAGTTCTGCGCGGTTATATTGATATGTCATACTGGCCGGCTTGTTCGCATCCAGGATTTTGGCCGATTCCACACCAACCATAAAAATAGGATTCGGATCGTAATCAAACAGAAGGCGATATTTCTCTTCAGATGCCTTGATTTTCATCAGATGCAAGTTGTAGCTGGGATTGACGATTGATAACTGACGATTGATAACTGAATAAAACAAATAGATCAACAATCAACAATCGACATAAGGTGGGAGGCCTCCCGCATGTGACGTCTCAGGCCCCGTAGGGAGGAGGCCAAACGGGGTGATAGGTTAACGAGGGAGGCCTCCCGGATCCGGCATCTTACAGGCCCAAAAGCCTTCCTATTTCAGGATGTTTGGTTATGACCTTCAGGAACTGTGCTGTTCGACGTTCCAGGCGGTTTTCAAGAATTGTGGCCGCCTTCTGCATAACCAGGTATCCGATGGCGTTGTTACGCTCAAGGAGGGCCAAAAACTTATCTCCTGGCATGACAAATATTTCGGATGGTTCAGCGGACACAGCATACGAGGTGTGGGATGCCGAAGGAAGGAGCGCAGACCAGCCAAAAGAATATCCCGCCTTTATCGCACCTAGAGAGATAATAAGGGTCGGGGCAAGTTCTGCCTCAAGCAGCACCTTTCCCCTTTTCAGTGAATAAAAACGGTCGGCCGTATTGCCTGCTTCGTAAATGATCTGTCTTTCGTCAAGGGATTCCGTTTGAACCATCGGGAGCAACTGTTCAAGCATCCCGTCTGTCAAATTCTCAAACAGCACGATCCTTCTCAAGTCTTCTACAGAAACCATATATATCTCCTCTCCAGGCCCGAATCGTACCCGTTCACGGGGAGCAAAAAGGCGCTCAGCGCAGAGACCATGGAGCACAGCATTTTTACTCTTTGGGCTTTGCCCTTTGCGCTATGCGCTTATACCCATCACTCCAGTACTCCATCCCTCCATTTGGCGCGAAGCGCCTAACTTCTATCACAACAAGAGAAAAACTACTACCAGAAAAATGGTTGCTATGGCCGCAGTTATCCCAATAGGTGAGGTACCTGTCCGCAGGGCCGTACGGACATTGTCTTTCTTAATGGCCAGTCTTTCTCCTTTTGCACCGCCTATCGCCCAGGCAGGCACCATGCCTAAGAGTGCGGCTCTTGTCGGACCGTCCCTGGAGACACGGCCAAGATAACCAGCCAAACCACCCACAAAGATCCGTTCTGAGACACCGTTTATACCGTTCAGGGCCTTGTCCATGACATAGTAAAAGAGGCCGCCCCCTTTGCGGTAGAACCAATCCGTGTCAATGGAGATGGTCTCTGTTCGCTTAAGCAGCTTAAGAAACAGGAAAAAGACGAGGGCCGAGAGCATGAGCAGTTGCAACTGTGCAATCACATGGGTGAACGTGTAAGCCTGGTAGGGGACTACATGGGGCAAAACATTATAGAGCGGCTGCGGATAAAGGCCAAGGAAGATGCACATGAAAGCCATAAAGCCCATGGCGATGAGCATTCCTTTGTTCGTTTCCCCTGGCCTCAGCCCCTTATCCTTGGCGAAAAAGACAAAGTAGGGAAACTTGATCCCCGCATGGAGAAAAACGCCGGCAGAAGCCACCTCTAAAACAAGCCAGACCCACATTAGGTGTTCATGAATCGCGCCATCTAAGATAAGGGATTTGCTGGTAAATCCGCTCGTTGCGGGAAACGAGGATATGGAAAGGGCTCCAATACCACCAAAAATCAGGGTCCATGGCATGGTCTTGTACAGCCCTCCAAGGTCGGTGCACTTGCTTTTTCCGACCATATACAGAACAGAGCCGGCAGACATCCAGAGAAGCGACTTGTAGATGATGTGACAGAAGGCATGGGCTACGGTGCCGTTTAAGGACATCGCGGTCCCGATACCCACCCCACAAACCATGAACCCGACCTGGTTGATGATGCTGTAAGCGAGGATTCGCCGCATATCGTTTTCCAACAAGGCGTATATAATACCGTATATGGTCATGATGCACCCGACCACGATAAGTATCTCCCAGCCGGGAAAACCCCGTACCAGGGTATAGACCGCGGTCTTTGTGGTATATGCGCTCAGGATCACTCCTCCGGTCGCAGTAGCCTCCGGATACGCATCAGGGAGCCAGGCATGAAGGGGGGGCGCTGCAGCGTTGACCAAAAGTCCGATTAGGATAAGATAGGTCCCCAGGTTCCGGTCAGCCATCGCGTTGAAGGCAATCGATCCGGTCTCTGTTATATAGATCACCATGCCGGCCAGCAGGCAAAGGCCACCGAAGATATGCACCATAATGTAGCGCATGCCGGCTGCCTGGGCCTTTTTGGTCTTTCGAGATAGGATAAGAAAGGTGGAGGCAACAGCCATAACCTCCCAGAAGAAATAAAGGGAAACCAGGTCGCCTGCAAAGACAACGCCCAGGGCGCTACCTATATAAATGGCTGCGGCCACATGCTGGGTATTGTCCTTGAGATAAAAGGCGTAGACAAAGGCCGCAACCGCGTTCAGGGTAAAGATATACCCAAAGACCTTGCTGAGTTTGTCCACCCTCAAAAACGTAAGGTCAAAGCCAAAGAAATGAACCTGCCACGAAGAACCGACCTGGAGCTGGGAGATTAAGTAAAAGGCGGCAGCAGGCAGCAGGATAACATACCAATTCTTGGCCTTTCCCTTGAAAAAAGGGACCAGCAACGCGCCGAGTATCAAAATCGCTGCAGGCGGAAAATCACTTATCATAGTAATCCTCTTTTGCCTTCAGGAATAGACCCACTAATTTGGAAAAGAGTATCAGGACTGCACATGAGACAAATCCGAGGAGTGCATAGAATGCGAAATAATGGCCAAACCCGAAGTACGCATGCCTGTGGGTAAACAAATCAATTGCCACCAGCAGGCCGCAAAAAGCGTACAGCCAGATCCAGAGTTTTCTTTTGCTCTCAGGCCTGTCAAACCAGTCGAACTCTTTTTTTTGCTTCATAGTCTCCCAACCTATTTTCCTATGGCGAGTGTTGCTAAATTAAGAAACACCGTAGGATAGAAAAAGAGTACGATAGAGCATACTGCGGTCACCACAAGTGGCGCCACGCACCATATCGGGGCCTCTTCTACTTTGTTTTCAAACATAGACTCTTCCGGCGTGCAGAAAAAGGCCTTATATACAATGGGCAAAAAGTATGCGGCATTTAGCAGCGAGCTTCCGAGAAGGACTAACAACATAGGCATTTGATCGGCCTGGAGGGTTCCCAGGACAAGATACCACTTGCTGAAAAATCCGCCCGTGGGCGGCAGCCCTATCACGCTCAAGGAGCCAATGAAAAAGGCAATCATGGTAACCGGCATCCTTTTCCCTATACCGACCATTTGACTGACGTACTTCTTACCCGTGGCCACAGCAATAGCGCCTGCACAAAAAAAGAGGGTGATCTTGCCAAAGGCATGCATGGCGATGTGGGTCATGCCGCCGATCATCCCCTTGGGAGAAAGGAGTGCAATCCCAAGTATAATATATGACAGTTGACCGATGGTTGAAAACGCAAGACGTCGCTTTAGTTCATCCTGGGTAAGGGCAATGAGTGAGGCCACTATTACGGTAAACGCAGCAGCATAGCAAACCAGGGTACCAAGATGAAGATCCAGCAACAGGTCTGTTCCAAAGACCCCCGTTATCATGCGAAGGATGCTAAAGGCGCCAACCTTCACAACGGCCACCGCATGCAACAAGGCACTGACCGGCGTGGGCGCTACCATGGCTGCGGGAAGCCACGAATGAAAAGGCATAATAGCAACCTTGGCAAACCCGAAAACGAGCAGGATTAGAAGGAACAGGATTAAGGGCTTAGACGCGGTTCCGGCCAAGAAACCCTGCTTTGCAAATTCCAGGGTGCCCGCCAGGTTGTAAGATATCAGCATTGCCGGAAGAACAAATGCTATGGATGTACCAAGTATATAGAGAAGATACTTACGCCCGGACTTGCGCGCCTCAGGGTCCTGATGGTGTGTGACCAGGGGATAGGTGGCTAAAGAAAGCATTTCATAAAAGAGATAAAGGGTCAGCAGGTTTGCTGAAAAGGCCACACCAACGGTTGCTGAAAGGCAGATGGCAAAGTAGCAGAAATACCGGGTCTGGCTGTGTTCTTTCAGACCTCTCATATAGCCGATCGAGTATGCAGATGTGATGATCCAGAGGGAAGAAGAGACCAGCGCAAAGAGCATGCCAAATGCATCAACCCTGAACTTGATTGCAAGCCCCGGGATGACCTCAGCGACCGTATATACGATCTCGGTCCCTTTCAGGACGGTCGGAAGCATGGATAGAACGATCAAAAACTTTACAGTTGCCGCCACAAAGGTCCAGGCTTCACGGACATTCGGCATTCTGGTGCTTGTAACCAGAATCGGAACGACCAACAGTGAGGCCAGGACAGCCAGTAAGGGCTTTATTGATGTAATCGTTTCCATATGATCCTTATTCCATCTCCGTCATAGAATGCCTTCTGGTATGGCAAATTGAATAATCTTTGTTACGATATCACTCGTGTAAATACCGACTATGACCAGGGCTGCAGCAACGATCCAGAGGGGAACCACCATTGAGAGCGGTGCCTCGTCAATCGGTTCCGGTTGGTGATCGTGCCCGTGAGCGTGATGATCCGTAAAAGGCTCAAAGAAGGCTATTTCGATTATCCTGAAAAATAGGACGGCATTTACTAAACTGGAAAAAAGGAGCGCGCCCATGAAGACCCAGTGCTCTGCCCGGATAGCACCTAAGATCAGGTACCACTTGCTGAAAAAACCACAGGTCGGAGGAACGCCTATCATTGATAAAACCCCTACCGTAAAGGCCGTCATGGTAAACGGCATCTTTCGATACAAACCCTTGAGATCATCAAAGGCATATCCCTTGAGCTTATAGACAATGTTGCCTGCGACCAGGAACACGCACAAGGTCATGAGGGCGTCGTTTACAATATGGAGGATCGCTCCGGTCATTCCTGCGCGGTTTCCAAGCCATGCGCCGCCAACCATATAGCCCACTTCTGCAACAACGATGTAGGTTAACATCTTCTTTAAATTGCGCTCTGTCAGAGCAAGGATGGCGCCCATGACAATGGCAATGACGGCAAGCCAGACAATAGAGTCGCTCACTGCCAGGGTGGTAAAGGCAAATTCCGGGGTGAAGACAGTCAACATGAGGCGGATCATCACGTAAATCATCACCTTGGTCACCAGAGGGGCAATCAAACTGCTGGCCGCAGAGGGGGCGTATGTGTAGGCATTGGGCAGCCAGGCATGCAGGGGAAAGAAGGCCATCTTGAGCCAAACCCCGACCATACAGATAATAAAAGCACCCAGCACGGCCTTGGACTGATAAAGGGGGGGCAATATCCTGGCAATATCCACCATATTCAATGAACCGGTGACAATATAAAGATACCCAACGCCCAACAGATAAAAGCAGGCCCCAATGGTACCCATGTATAAATAATTGAGGGCCGCCAGGGGAGCACGGTCCTCCCCCATGGCAAGCAAGCCGTAACCGGTGAGGGCCGCAATTTCCAGCAACACATACAGGTTAAAAGCATCTCCGGTGACCACGATACCCAAAAGTCCTGTAACCATAAGGACATATAATGTATAGAACGGACCTATCTTGTCCGGAAACTCCTGGTCAATACTCTTTTTGCTTGCTATCAAATTAAGGAGAGCAACTACCGACACCACCACCAGAACCAGCCCATTGAGATGATCCACATAGTAGGCAATGCCCATTGGCGGGTCCCATCCGCCCAATTTGTAAACAATCACCCCTTCATCCAGGACCCTCAATAGCAGGCCAATGCACGAATAGGCCGCCACCCCCAGGGCAGCAACCGCAATCGGAAAACAGAGTCTCTTGTTCACCCATCCGGCCCCACAGATGACAAGGGCCGACAGCAGCGGAACGACGACAAGAAGTGCGGGATACTGTTGGCTCATTTTTCCCTTATCTGCGCTAAGATTTCATCTTCTTCAAGGGTGTTGTACCGGTTATAGACTCTTATAGCCAAGGCCAGGGCCACCCCAAGGGTAGCCACGGCCACCACGATGGCGGTCAGCATCAGCACATGAGGCAACGGATTTATATAGTCCACAGCATGCACTACGTGAGTCTCCGCGCCATGGCCATGCTCTATGATCGGAATGGTGGCCCCTTTCTTGGCGCCCGTGGACACGTAAAACAAGATGATTGCTGTCTGAAAGATACTCATGCCCACGATCTTTTTGACCAGATTGTTCTTGGCGATCATGGCATACAGGCCAATCATCATTAAGGTGATATAGATCCAGTAATTATATTTGGCGACAAGCATTTGCATCAAATCAGACATAAGATACCCCAAGATAAGTGCCTAAAGTGAGCTAAAGTGTCTAAAGTTGCCAAAGGTGCCTTCGGTCGTGGCCAAATCGAAAACCCGAATTTCGAAATCCTGGATAGAACCTTTGTGATAGCCTTCGGGCCATTATCAATCGCTTCACGAAAACGTTTTGGACATTTGAATTTCTGTCATTTGATATTGTTTCGTGCTTCGGCCCGCCCTGGCGCGACATGACTGTAAAAGGCTATGGCGTCTGTACTCCAGGTCTGGGCCAGGGATTTCGTGCTTCGTACTTTAGGACTTCAACCATTTCTTTATTTGAATTTTAGGCACTTTAGCTCACCCTGGCCCAGACCGGGATTATGGGCTTAGTAAATTAATCTAAGCAGGTAGCGCCAGGGCGGGCTTTAGGCACTTTAGTTCACTGTTGTTTATAATCCTTCATCATACTTGCCCGCAGATGAGAGATTGTTATAAATCCAAATTATGGTGGCCATGACGGCAATTCCCACACCGATCTCTACAATGAGAATGCCGTGGGATCGCGCGGTAACCGGATCGACATAAAGCACGGACGCAAGCGCACTGTAATCCATAAAATTAAGCCCCAACAGCAGACACAACGCTCCAGTACCCGCATAGATAAAGACACCGGTGGGAGAAAGGAGGGCATCCACCTTTTCGCGCATCCGTTGAACAGCCGTTCTCAGATCCTGGGAGATAGCAAGCAACATGATGCTGGCTCCCAGGATCACGCCGCCCTGAAACCCCCCACCAGGGCTGTGGTGCCCATGGGCAATCACGTACAGGCCAAAAAGCTGGATAAAGGGGATCAGCAACCGGCAAACCGTCTTGATGATCAAATCGTGCGGGGTCCACAGGGTATCGATCCTTTCAAAGTCGTCCGAATCGAGAGGTATCTTCCCGCCTTCTTTGACACGTATGGTCGCTCCGGTAAGAACATGCCGATAGAGTCGATCTGAAGGCTCTTTGCGCCGAAAGATTCGCAGGAGAATAAAACAGGCGACCCCGCCCGAGAAAATCACAGTGGTTTCAAACATGGTGTCATAACTGCGATAGTCGGCAAGGACTGCGGTGACGATGTTGGGCACGGAAGTTTCCTCCATGGTCTTTTCAATAAAGTGAGGAGAAAGATGCGTGCTGGCAGGAGAGGCCGGGTCTGCCCACCCTGGAAAATCGACTGTGCCGTAAATCAACAGCGCACCCGTTAAAACCGCTACGATGAGTCCTATGATCTTCAATCCTTTGTCCTCCTTGTGGTGCGGAAAACAGCCGCAACGAAAAAAACCGTACTGGCACCCGCGCCGACCGTAGCTTCGGTAAAGGAGACATCCACCGCCCCCATGATGGACCAGAGCAGGCACATCATGAAACTGTAAGCCCCAAAAAGGATAGCCGCACCCAGGAGATCCTTGACGGTAATGGCCCCAATACCGGCTATGACGACCAAAGTGAGAATGGCCAAATCCAACTGCCAGATCATAGGCTATCTCCTTTTCTCTCCCTTGGTCCAGGGAGCCAGGCCGGCCCTTACCCCGGCATCCACTATAGCGTGGGTGGCCGTGGGGCTAGCCAGGAAAACAAATACTGCGATAAGGATAATCTTCAGGCTGGTCAGCAAGGTGCCCAGAGAAAAATGATGAAGGTTAAATAGGGCAAGGCCTATCAGCGCCAACAGCAAGCCCAGCGTGTCGAGTTTGCCGGCCGGATGCAGCCTGGAATAAAAATCAGGAAAACGGAGGATCCCCACAGCACCGCCAGTAAAGAAAAAGAGCCCGGCAAACAAAAGCAGGCATACGATTATGTCCATCCGTCACAACCTCCCAAGTTGATTGTCGATTGTTGATTGTTTCAATCATCAATCATCAATCATCAATCTTTACCGAACAGCGCTTCATCGTACAACCCCTTACGCTTTTGAAAGTACCTTGAAGCCGCCAGGACCGCGAGAAAGTTCAACATGGCGTAAGCCAGGGCAATGTCCACGAACATCTCCACCCGATGGAAGATAAGGCCGATCAGGATCAGCAGCACCGTGGTCTTGCTCCCTATGGCATTGACGCCGATCATGCGGTCCACGACCGTCGGCCCAAACAGGGGGCGATACAAAGAAAGGAGCATCAAAAAAGCCAGGTAAAGACCCGAATACAAAAAGACGTTGTCCATCAGACCTCACCAAATGCTTTGGCAATGTTTGCTTCCATCGCGCCCGGCAAGGGATCACCGGACGCCTTGTCAATGGCATGGACCTTGAAGTCCCCATCAATCGATACACTAACGGTAATGGTGCCAGGGGTGAGTGTGATTGAATTGGCAAAGGTCACCAGAGCTAAGTCACTTTCTAGCTTGCTTCGAAATTTGACGATTTTTGGGTCGATCAGCTCCATCATCCTCGGATGGAAGACCAGGTAGGTCACGTGAAGATTCGCCTTGATGATCTCGCACATCAGCCATGGGATATACCGGGCGAACCGGGCCCACTGACCCAAAAGCCCCCTTATTTTAGGGGAAGGAAACAGCAGGTCACACGAAAGGTAGGCAACGATTCCACAAGAGATGAGCCCGAGGCTGAGATGAAAGGGATCAAACTTGCCCGAGAGCACAACCCAGGTACCGCACATGATAATGAAGGTAAGGAAAAAAGGGTAAAAGAAGAGTCTTCTGCTTTGAGGATTCTCGATAGCTGGTCGGCCCTTGTTGCTGTTCCCCAGGTCCCCAGTCCGCAGATTTTTTTGCTCTTTTTTATCCAAAAGGTGGCTCTCCCTTTTCCACATGATATCCCGCTATTTGTCTTCTCGCCGTGTGCTGGACAGAGCAATTGATATGCCAGAATCTTATTCAGCGAGCTATTATTCTTATAACAGGTTGATTTTACAGCTTTTTTTCTGAGACAGCCCGAGAGTCAAGGTTTTTGAAAAGCGGCATATTCATGCCAAATAGGTGAGCGTAAAATAGCCTTTGGCATTTTTTTGCCGGTTGATTCTCTTTAAGCCAGCTTACCCACAAGCCAGTCGACCGCGAGAGACAGATCACCCATGGTCCGGGAGCGATGTGTTTTAGAATTCGGGCGAGGCAAACTCGCCCCTACAGGAAATGAATTCTTATGGGTAAGGACCAGCTTGAAGGCCTCCGGTCGTAGAGCCCTCCGGGGGCGTAGGCCCTACCGGCCGGAGGCCTACGCCTCGGAGAGGGGAGGGTTTGGGTGGGGTTAGTAGCGCTATGACAGACGCAGAGCGTCTAGCGGATTGGGTTCCGACGCAGAGCGTCGGAACCAGAAGGAAGCCCGGTCTGGGCCAGGGGGCACGCTACGGGGTATGGATGTGTGATCGAATAATTGTAGGGGCGACTTTATGTCGCCCGCCAGGAGCTTTGTCTTTCTTTCAGGAGATAGGAATTCGAACGGTGAAGGTGCTTCCGACACCCGCCTTGCTCTCAAAACTGATATCTCCTTCGAGCTTTCTAACAATGTTCTGGCAGATAGAAAGTCCCAGGCCTGTCCCCTTCCCCGGGGGCTTCGTGGTATAAAAGAGATCAAATATCTTTGCCTGAGCTTCCTCAGGGATTCCCACACCGTTATCTTTGACGCTTATCTCGGCCTCTGAGTTGGTCTTGATCGTTCGTATCTCAATGCGTCTCTCGCCTCCCCCTTTTTCTAGTACAGCGTGAATGGCATTCGTAATGAAGTTCACAAAAACCTGCTCCAACAATCTTGGGTCCGAGTTCACAGAAAGAGGCCCCCCGGCAAAATTGAAGTCGATTTCAATGGAGGTATGTTTCAGTTCAGGAGTGAGAAAATCGATCGTCTCTTTGAGTACTTCGTGGATGTCGAACTCTCTTTTGGTCGTAGCTGAATCGCGGGCAAAGTCCAGAAGTTTGTGGGTAATGTTACTACAGCGCCTGGTGTGAGCGCTAATCTTTTCTATGGATTCCTCCAGTTCCCTGCGGTCATCGGAGCTCAGGCCCCTGGCATCGCCAACAACCTCCCCTGCCCAACCAGACGCCTCATTAATAACTGCGAGAGGATTGTTGATCTCGTGAGCCACTCCAGCGGCTATACGACCTATCTCTGCCAGCCTGTCAACCTGGATGAGGTCATCCTGGAGTTTTTTCCATAGGGTAATATCCCGGCAGACCCCTACAGTACCAACCCTTTGGCCTTCTCTGTTAGTCAGGCTCATCAAGGAGGCATGACAATGAATCGTTTTTCCTTCTTTGTGCTGGAAGTGGACGTCGAGAGCCACGGCGCTTCCCTCTTCCTGGGAAGAGGCCATAAAATGCCCAAATGATACAGGATCTTCGGCAAAATCATTGATGCGCCTGCCCGCTACCTCTTCCCAGGAATAGCCAAGCACCTTTTCGCCCCCTTTGCTAAAAGAAAGCAGAATTCCGTCCACGTCTGTGGCAAAGATCATGTCCGTGGAATTCTGCAAAATGCACTGGAGGTACCCTCTGGCTTGCTCTAACTCTATCTTGTGGCTGGCCAGGTCCCTGGTGAGTTTCTTAAGTTCGGCTAACAGTGAACTATTCGACTCCATAGATTTTATGCAGCTCACCAATCGCCCTTCTCATCCCGCGCTTACCCAGCCCTGCTCTATAGATTTCCTCCACTTGTTCTTTGAACTTGCTCCCCTGTATCTCCATCCTCTTCTTATAGGCATCTTTGATGATGGCCACAAGATTATCGTAATCAACTGGCTTGCTGAGATACTGAAAAGCATCCAGTTGGCCACTTTCTAATGCCGTATCTACGGAGGCATAGCCCGTCAATACGATGCACTGAAGGAAGGGCTGGATTTCCCTGAGTCTCCTTTGGGTCTCTACCCCATCTATCCCGGGCATCTTGAGATCCACAACCGCTACATCATAATGCTCTTCTTTTGCCGCCTCAATAGCCTCTTCACCAGAAAAGGTGCTCTTCACGGTGAACCGTTGCTTCAAAAGCCGCTTGGACAGGTATTCAAGCAAAGTTTCCTCATCGTCTACCAAAAGAACTCGAATGTTTGGCTGATCGTTCATAGGTTCCTCCTTGGGGTTGGTATTAAGCCTTCATAGGCTCGTGGTTAAAAAGATTGACAGCCGAAAACCCTGACGACCACACTCCATTTAGTATTTTCTTGCTCAATTGTCAAGGAAATCTACCAACCCCGGGTTAGGTTGCCGCAACGAGTTCGCTGAACAGATTCTCTTTAAAAAGGATCCCTACTACGTCTTCGCCTTCTACCACGGGGAGCCAGTCGATCCTCACAGAATTCATGAGATGTACAGCTTCCATGAGTGTACCACTTTGATGAATCACATGGGTCACAGGTGACATGATTTCGCCGGTTGGCCTCTCCAGTATGGCCTCGCATTCCTCCCGGAACTGACCCTGCCAAAAAATCGGAAGTTCTTCCATCGACTCCGTAGAAGGTTCCATATGACCAAGGATATCATTAACCGAAAGCATGCCCAGGATCTCTTCGTTCTTCTCCACCTCGTCAACCACCAGCAAGAACGATGGAAATCTACTCTGCCGTTTCTCGTCTAGCATCTTGACCGCGTCTGCCACCTTTGTGTGGGGCGATATGCGTTGAAGAGAGCCCAGCTCAAGCAGTAAGTCTTTTATTCTTTTTTCAGGCATTTCGTCCGGATTCGCCTTGCATCGTTATCTTTGGAAACGGTAATTAAACGTCTCGGAAATTGTACAACGTAATGAAATTATAGGCTTTTTTACCAACCTATTTGTGCTATTCACAGGGAGTACTCCATCACTCCAGTACTCCCTGGCCCAGACCCTGGCCCAGACCGGGATTATAGGCCTGATAGACTAATTTCAGCACGTAGCGCCAGGGCGGGCCTGGCTAATAGTCTATGTGCTTATACATTGATGTGTGCGTCAGGGCAGGCCAATTGGGGCGCAGCCCCTAAGTTCTCCTTCGGGTCCGGATATACTACCCGTTCGCACGATGATCAAGCAAGTCATGTGCCAGAGCCGCGCAGGCAACAAGGGATTTACTAACGTGTTGATTTCGCAGCACTTATCTGTGGACCTTAAAGAAACTCTATGATCCAACAAAGCGGCAAATTTCTGCCGACATCAACAGCACAAAATAATTGTTGACATTTTTTTGCCGTTTCCTATGATAGAAGGAAAAGTTCTAAGCCCATGACGTATCTTCCTCAAATTATGTGGTAGGCTGGATGAATGCTCTTTGTTTCCAATACTCCGTGACCGATTACCCATCAAATATGAAGAGGATACCCCGCTACCCATGTGGCTTTTCAGGCCGCTTCTATCATGGCATGGTATTTGAGGCGACCACAGAAGGGAGGGATCAATAATGATTCCTCAAAGAGTTGCGTTACATGGCCAAATCGAACCGGACCTTTTTCCGGAGCTTGTGGTTGTAAGCGAGCACATGCGCTCGGTTATTAGAACCGTACAGCAAATAGCACGGTTTGATGCCAATGTCCTTATCCCTGGCGAATCTGGAACGGGCAAGGAACTTGTGGCCCGCATCATTCATCAAAAAAGCAACCGCAGGGATAAGCCATTTGTGCCAGTTAACTGCGGTACCCTCTGTGGGGAGCTCTTCGAAAGCAAGCTCTTTGGCCATGAAATGGGAGCCTTTACAGGGGCCATCAGGCAGACCAGGGGAAGATTTGAGCAGGCCCACAAGGGGACGCTCTTTCTGGATGAAGTCTCGGAGATTTCCCCGCTTAATCAGGTGAACTTTCTGCGAGTGCTCGAGGATGGGTGCTTCCGGAGAATCGGAGGTGAAGTCCCGATCAAAGTTGATGTTCGCATCATTGCAGCTACCAACAAAGATCTTGCGACAGAAGTCGAGGCCGGGCGTTTTAGAAAAGACCTCTACTACCGTCTCCAGGTTATCCCGATCAAACTTTTACCCTTAAGGCAACGGAGGGAGGCCATCCCTCATCTTGTGAGCTATTTCCTGGAGCGATTTGCCAAGATATATCAAAAGGACAGGGTCACCGTTTCCCCTGATGCCATGCAATTACTCACGTCCCACGAATGGCCTGGTAATATTAGAGAGCTCAAGAATCTAATGGAGCGAATGTTCTTGATGGCATCGGGACCCACCATAGATCTGGAGGATTTTCCGGAAGATTTTCTGGAAGGGGCTCCTAAGCTCGACACAAAAGCGGTTCAAGAGTCTCGCGATATAAGCGACGTGTCATCCCCTCTCCAAATCCCGGGCGGCATTGAACCTTTGCAAAAAGCGCGGGAAAGGCTGGAGAAATCTCTTATCTTAAGGGCCTTGGAAATAACGGATGGGCAGAGAGCCAGGACGGCTGAGCTGCTTGAGATCAAGCCTCGTACCCTGCGGCAAAAAATGAGCAACTATAGTATTGAGTTTCGCAGGACCCGAAGAAAACACTCGTAAAGTCTTGGGCCTGAGAAATTGGTATGGCTCTCAAAAGGAGGCGCGAAGATGAAGCCCAGGCTATTGCTTGTCGATGATGAAGAGATGTTTCTGGAATATCTTTCCAAGCGCCTGATAAACCGCCAGTATGATGTGACAACGTGCTTGAGCGGTGAAGAGGCCCTTAAAAAGGTCACGGATTACGATTTCGACGTGGTCATCCTTGATATTCTCATGCCGGGTATTGACGGGATCGAGACCCTTAGCGAGATCAAGAAGCTAAAGCCCCTGACAGAAGTCATCATGTTGACCGGCCATGCCTCCCGGGAGTCGGGTATTGAGGCAATGAAGGTTGGTGCCTACGATTGTCTCAGAAAACCGTGTGACACCGATGAACTCGTCTCCAAGATCAACCAGGCCTATAAGAGAAAGGCCGAACAAGAAGCACGCATCCGTGCGGCCAAAGCGGCCGAAATCACGTAGTCACCCTTCAACATCAAGCACCAGCCTCAAGTCCACCGCAGAAGGAAATGGATAACCCTCTGGAAACTCAGTCTCTTTTCAAGGGCAGTCTTATAGTAAAGGTGGTCCCTTTTCCGGGCTCACTCTCTGCATAAATAGCTCCTTTGTGTTCTCTAATTATCTTTAGTGTGTAAGTAAGGCCGAGCCCGGGTCCGCACATCTTTGAAGTAAAAAACGGGTCAAAGATCTTTTTGATTTTATCCTTCGGGATACCCTTTCCCGTATCAGAAACTTGTATCTCCATACGTCCATCGCTTATATGGGTGGTCATCTTCAGAATCTTAGGCTTCTCTTCCATGGCCTCGATAGAATTTTTGACAAGACTGGCGAGACCCATTTTCATCTGTTCTTTATCGATAGAGATAAGGGGAGCATTATCCAGTAACTCGGTTTTTACCTTTATGCCTTTATCTTTGAAGTCCTCTTCAAATAATTTTAGGGCTTCCATAATTACATCATTGATATTTGTGAGCTCTGTACAAGATATCGCTATCGTTTTTAACTCAACAAGTCCTTTTATCATATTTTCCAATCTTGCTACCTCATTTATGATCATCTCCATATATTTTTTGTTAGGGTCACCTTCAGGGAGCTTCTCATTAACTCTGCGTACAAAACCCCCAATACAGGTGAGAGGATTTCTTATCTCATGTTCCACCTCTTCCATCATCTGTTCCAATGCTTTTGATTTTTCCTCTTCCACCAATTTCTCCCTTGCTGCCTTTGTGGCAACTAATGACCTGACCCTTGCAGAAAGTTCTTTGTAATCAAAGGGCTTGGCTAAATAATGATCAGCCCCCATATCGAGTCCCTTTACCTTATCCTCTACCTCGCTTCTTGCAGTAAGCATAAGGACAGGAATATATTTTGTATTTTCATCTGACTTAAGCCTGTGGCACACTTCATAGCCATCTAATTTTGGCATCATGACATCGAGGATAATCAAGTCAGGGTTGTATTCAGCGACCTGTTTAAGACCCTCTTCACCGTCGTATGCCTCTGCTGTGTCATACCCTTCAAAGCGAAGCCTCTTTTTCAGAAGTTCCACCGTGTCCACAGCGTCATCTACAATCAATATTTTACTTTTCTTCTCCACCTGAAATGCTCTCCCTCTTGCCTGTCAGATAAGACCTTATCAGTTTGGGTAATTCACGGACATTAATAGGCTTTGAGATATATCCTTCACAACCCGCCTCAAGGGCCTTTTCTCTGTCTCCCCTCATTGCATGAGCAGTTAAGGCCACTATAAGGATATCTTTAAACTCCTCCTGGCTCTTAAGCCTCTTCGTGACCTCATAACCATCTATCTTGGGGATTGAGCGATCCATCAAGATCAGGTCCGGTCTTTCTGCCATTGCTTTTTCTAATGCCTCCTCTCCATCAACAGCCTCAATCGTCTGATAACCCCTGGTCTTAAGTATCTTCACCACCAGTTCCCGGCTATCCTGATTGTCGTCAACAATTAGTATCTTCTTTGGCAAGTCACTTTTTAACTCTTCCATCTTCCCTTCCTTTGCTCCAGAGATAGTCAAATAGTTGAGTGGTTGAGTGGTTAAGTTGGAAAATTATTCTCTTCTTTTCAATGGGTTACAAATATCAAAATGGCGAATGTCCAATTTTCTTGCTAATAACAACTATGCCCGTGAATTTAACCACTCAACTACTCAACCACTTAACCACTTAACCACTTAACGACGTCTGTACTCATTGCACTTCGCTGACCTTACTAATAGTATCCTTGAGTTCTTTCAAAAGGTCTTCTTTAGTAAGCACTCCCTTGTTCAGTATCGCCTGTATCCTGTCGTACAGGTCATCTATCTCTTTTTCAGTCAAATCCTTGTGGGTAAGGACGATAAGGGGAATATCCCTTACACCCTCTTCTGTCTTGAGGTACTCAATCACGTCGAATCCACTCACCTGCGGCATTGTCAGACTTAAGACTACAAGGTCGGGTCTAAAACCCCGTATAGATTTGATGGCATCCTCACTATTATAAGCCGTTGTTACCTGATATTCTGCTTCTTTAAGGACATTTCCGATCAATCTTACCGTCTCTGAGTCATTGTCGACTATTAACACCCGATTAATCTTTGTCATCTTCTCCAGGTTTCTTAATTTTCTCAATAGAAGCTGCTTTCCTACTGGTTTTACGATATATTCTGTGGCGCCAAGGCTGAAGCCCAACCTCTTGTCATCCACGATGGAAAGTATGATTACAGGGATATCCTGGGTTTCGGGAGTCTCTTTTAGCTCTCGCAGGACCTCCCATCCGTCCTTTCTTGGCATCAGAATGTCCAGGGTAATGGCAAGGGGGTTAACCTCCTTTGCCTTTTCCACACCCTTTTCACCCGAAAGAAGGCCAACTACGCTGTATTCCTCTCCCAGGTATTTCCTTATAATATCAATGTCCTCTGGATTATCATCTATAGCCAATACAGTCTTTTTAGCGACTTCTTCCCCTTTGGGTGATTCAGCTTTCACAGGCTCATATTCTTCTTCCTTGAGCACAAGGCCTTCTATGAGCTCACACCCCTTACAGAAATCTACCTTTTCCGGATAAGCGGCTATTTTCATGCCCGCACAATGAGTTCCGAGGACTAACCAGCATCTGCTTTCCCTGCTTTCATACGCAGGACAGGCGGGCTGCCCACAACGGACATATTCCCAGCATCTGATTGGTTTGCCGGCATAGTATGGCTTCTTCAAAAAGGTCTCAACGGGCTTTCCAAAATAATTGGCCAGGGCTTCGGCCATCCTTGGTTCTACTATAGATTCTCCGGGCCTTTCGAGTATCTCTTTGTTCAAAGGAATCGTAAAATAGAATCTGCTACCCTCTCCGTATTTACTCGTTGCCCACATCATGCCTTTATGCAATGCCACCAATCCCCTGGCAATACTGAGGCCGAGGCCGGTGCCTTCGTACTGACGGATAGTAGTGAGGTCTACCTGGACGAACTTATCAAAGATCGTGCCGAGATCCTCCTCCTTTATCCCTGTTCCTGTGTCTTCCACGCAGACCTCTGCAAATACAGGTTCCTCTCCGGGTTTAATACCCCGCTCAGAGGGTCTGGCGGTTATGGTGATCCCTCCTTTACGGGTAAACTTGACGGCATTGGATAAGAGGTTTATCAAAACCTGTTTGATCGCATCCTCATCCCCATAGACTAAGCCTAAACCCTCATCGATATGATCAGTAACCGTGATGCCCCTTTGTTTTATCAGAGGTTCAAAGGTAGGAATGACAGACTCGATTAGCCATTTCAAGTCGAGCTCCTTTGGCTCTACTTCCATTCTTCCTGACTCTATCTTCGATATATCGAGGATGTCATTTATCAGTTGCAAAAGATATCTGGAATTAGCAGCAATCTTCTTGAGGCTCTTTTCCTGTTCTTCATTAACAGGGCCATCAACCCCGTCTACTAATAGGTCTGTATAACCGATGATAGAATTCATGGGAGTGCGGAGTTCATGAGACATATTAGCCAGGAAAGTCGATTTTAGTCTATAGATGAGGGATTTCAGAAGTCCCTCTGTCGAAAAAATGGTCCATTCCTACGAGACCGTAAGATCTACTGGATTAACAAAGGTTCGGCTGGGAAATGTGGGGGTCTTTGTCCACACTGAAAAAGACCGGAAATATCTCCTGGCCCGTGTGGACCGCAGCGCCTATTGATTACGTAGAAGTTTAACTGAAAAAGGTGGAACTTTCCTTGACCCCTCAAGACTCATAAGCTATGATAATTGAGATCATTCACAAGGTTAGGATACGGTTTGCAAAAGTCCTTTCGCGTGGATTGTTAGCAATGGTCCATTGATGATCGAAGCTGCCATTACCCCAGAAAAGCGCTTGAAGCGTGTCCAGAGGCACATCGAGCAGATGCCCAGCCTTTCCACAACGGTTACCAGGGTTCTGGAAATCTGCGACAGCCCGACGACCTCTCCCAATGACCTGAACCGGGTGATTTCCCTCGATCCGGTGCTTGTCGGGCAGGTATTGAGGCTCATCAATTCAGCGTACTATTCTATGCCCGAGCAAGTCACCTCCTTGACCCGGGCTATTATTATGCTGGGTCTTAACACAGTAAAAAATCTTGCACTTAGTACGGCGGTTTTGGAAAGACTGGTTGGGAAAACGCCTTTCCAGGCTCTTTCCATGAATGATTTTTGGACCCATTCCATTTGTGTGGGGGTGACTGCTAAGGCCATAGCCACCATAAAGCGTGTTCCGCTTACAGAACGGGAAGAGTATTTTGTGGCCGGGCTATTGCACGACCTGGGTAAAATACCCCTTAATGATCGCTTTCCGGAGGAGTATGTCCAGGTGTTGGAATCGGCTAAACCCGGGCAGCGCCCTCTGCACCAAGCCGAGAATATGATTTTTGGAATCGATCACTGCGTTGTCGGAAGGATGATTGCCGAAAAATGGCGGCTGAGTGAGACTATGATTGATTCTCTTGGCTGTCACCACAATCCCGATGAGGCCGAGGAAGAGACCCGCCCACTGGTTGAAATTGTGGCACTGGCAAATGCTTATGCCAATACTTTTGCAATAGGATCATCAGGAGATCTTTTTCCCGAGAAGCCAATGGTAACCAGTCTTCTTGAACGGGTTGGAGTGAGCTGGTCTACATTTTCCGATCTTCGTGAAACTGTGTTAGACGAGATAGAACAGGCCAAAATCTTCCTGCGAATTACCCAAAAAGGTCAGGCTCATGAACATTAGATTCTGGGGGGTAAGGGGTTCCATACCCTGTCCGGGCCCCCATACCGTGAAATATGGCGGGAACACACTTTGCCTTGAGCTACGATTCAAGGACCCGGACAGGCTTATTATTATTGATGCCGGCTCCGGCATTAGAGAGTTGGGCAACTACATGATGGCCCATGACCTTCCCAATGGTCCGATTGAGACGGAGATTTTTCTGACCCATACCCATTGGGACCACATTATGGGACTTCCCTTTTTCACGCCGATTTACATTCCCGGGACGAAACTTAAGATCTACGGGCCGGTCACCTATGAAGATGACACGCTTAAAGATGTTGTGGGCGGACAACTGACATATCGTTACTTTCCGGTCCGCCAGACAGAGCTTGCCTCGGAAATTAAATACATTGATCTCAAGGAAGGCCGCTTTGATCTTGGCGACGGTATTGTGCTCAAGACCAAGTATCTCAATCATCCCCTCCTTTGCCTTGGCTATCGTTTCGAGTATCGCGGCAAGGTCCTTTGCACCGCCTATGATACCGAACCATTTCAGAATGTCTTCTGCACGGACCCCGATGATCCATCCTATGATGAGGTCATGGCCCGCGAGGGCGAGCAGGTAGCCCGGGAAGAAAATCAGCGGGTGGAAGAATTTTTTGCCGGAGTGGACCTCCTTATTCACGACGCGCAGTACACCCAGGAAGAATATGAATCCTCTAAGGTGGGTTGGGGACACTCTTCGTGTGAGCATGCCATCGCCGCGGCAAAGCGGTCCGGGGTCAAGCGCCTGGCCCTATTTCACCATGAGCCTGTGCGGACCGATGCCCAGATAGACGAGTTGAGCAAGAAGTATTGCAATGCGGATTATGCCGGCGACACAGAAGTTTTTTTTGCCTGTGAAGGAGTGCGGATTGAGCTCTAAAATCATCCTTATAGGTCTTGCCAGCATGCTCTGGGTGGATCCCCAATGGCCCGTCAAGGGCAGACCCCAATTACCACATTTTCATTGATACAATCTGCGCATCTTTTCATCCTTTCTTTCTTCTTCCTCCTGTATTCTTTAAGATCAAGTCCTTTTTCAATAGCTGATAGGCATCCGTAGCACAATATACAGAAATTCAAATCTGTTCCGGTTGTGGCATTAATCTCTTTTCCGCACACCTGACATCTTCTCAACGTATTAAAGGCCCTGCCGCACTTTGCACATTTTTTCATGCTGTGTGGTGATCTCTTTAGGGATGATTGATTTCCGTTCGAAGTTGAGCTACACTTTACCGCAAGCACATCGGGGGGGAAATTTCAAGTTATAAAATCGCTTCGCGATTTTATGTAATCCAGCCCTTGGCGGGACTACGCCGCTTAATAAAAGGAAATTCCTATACCGTCAAGTTGGAGGGCTCGATCATGCTTTCAGACACCAAGATAGTTCGCTTCGCTCACAATTGGAATGTTGGAATAATGGAATGGTGGAATAATTGGTTCAGCGGTAAACAGCCCATTTTTAAATTCTTGTTTGTCCAATTTTTACCAATATAGCATTATTACAGACTCGCAAAATCTCGCAAACCCCAATATTTTCGAGTAGACAGGAGTCTCCCGTGACTATAGGACGAAGTTTGTTTTCTCTGTTGCCGCCTGCTTTCGCGGCGGTGCCACAATATCTCTTCCATATCACAGTTGAACTCCTGGCCCTCACAGAACCGGACAAGCGGCTTTCCCATACATCCGGCTCCTCGGTTCGCCATTCAGTACGCCTCCGCTCTACGACACGGGTTCAGGTCTTTGCGGACCCTGGGTTTGGGCCAGCCTACCCAAGCCAAAGCCTGTCGGAATTTCTACAACTTGTTGAAGTAAAATGTCGCTTTGCTCTCGCCATGTGCGTCTACTAAAACCGCTCCTTTTTTGACCCCAAAAATGCCATTATAGGGCCAATATTAGCCCATATTTCCGGATCATTTCTATGGATATCAGCAACATAGCTTGGCCCGACCCCCCCCTACCTAATTTATTCGTTTAATCAATCTTTGTTAAATCCGAATCTCGAAGCACGAAATCCGAAACAAATACGAATGCTCCAAATGCTAAATTCAAAACAAAGAATATCTTCCGAAGTTTCAAATAGATATTACATCAATTCCGGAAATGTTTTGGTCATTTGATATTCGGATTTTGAAATTGTTTCGAATTTCGATATTCGGATTTCGGGTTTAAACGTCTTGCAAACACCTCTAATTTGAGCAAATTAGAATCTACTTTGACGTTACCGTGACGGTATATGCGTGTCTGTTGACGCCCAAGACGCCTTCTGATATGAAATCTTGTTATCTATCGAAATGGTGTAGAGGAGGTAATCACATGGAAATTTATCTCATGCAACACGGCCCGGCCCTGCCCAAGGATCAGGACCCAGAGGAGGGTCTCGGCCCCGAGGGTCAAGATAGGATTCACGCCGGCGGTCAGGCCCTCAAAAAGATGGGGGTTACCTTTGATATGATTTTGTCCAGCCCCAAGAAACGTTCCAAGCAAACGGCCGCCATTGTGGCTGAAGAAGTTGGGTTTCCGGTGGAAAAGATTATTGAGACAACAAAGGTCAAGGCCATGGCCCCACCCGAGGAGACGGTTCAGGCCTTATCCGAACTTTCAGGGGCTGAGCGCGTACTGATTGCCGGGCATCTTCCGTCTGTGGCTGAAGTCGCCTCTTTTTTGCTCACAGAGGGCCTCAAGGCTGCGGTGCAGTTTGAGATGGGTGGGTGCTGTCTGATTGATGTGGACGAACTGCCCACACACTCGGGCTGCCTGCGGTGGTACTTAACACCCGCTCAACTGAAGCTGATCGCTTCTTAGTGATCCCAAGGCAGCTCTTGCCTTTCCCGGAGCGCTGTGAGTCTCAGCGATTTTCGATTGCGTATTGCGGAAGTGAAATCCGCAATCCGAAATACTATAGATGCCCTTCTCAACAATCGGTAAACATAGACTTGCCTATCGGTTGAAGCAGGGTGGGCCTGAAAGTTTTGTCTTTATCCACGGCCTCGGGGCCTCAAGAAACTCCTTTGACCGCTGCTTTGGGATGGATGCCTTCAGGGGCTATACTCTATCTGCCCTGGACCTTCCTGGTTGTGGCGAAAGCAGCCGGCCTGATGACTTTTCATACACCATGAAGGATCAGGCCGACCTTGTCCTGAAATGGATCAGGGGCCTGGCCCTTGCCCGTATCATTCTGGTGGGGCACAGCATGGGAGGGGTTATCTGCCTTTATCTAACCGAGGCCCTGGGCACCCAGGTCAAGGCGTTTTTTAACCTCGAAGGAAACCTTAGCCTTGATGATTGCATCTTTTGCGGCAAGGTCGCCTCCGGCAGTTGCAATGACTTCGAAAGCAAAGGCTTTGAGGAATTCAGAAGCACGCTGAGAGAGACCATACAAAAGAAACCCTCCCCGGGTCTTAAGAATTATTATCAGAACATCTCAAATGCCTATCCGCGGGCCCTTTACCTGAGTTCAGTATCCTTGTTCAAAGAGAGTTGCCAGGGTAACCTCAACCAAAGATTCTTGGCTTTGGCCGTGAAAAAGTGGTACGTGTTTGGCGAGAAGTCCATGAATCGGTCCACCAGGAGCTTCCTGGATGCCAACAAGATCCCGTACTTTATCGTCCCTGAAAGCGGCCATTTTATGATGGATGACCAACCGGGCGTTTTCTACAGGATGCTTTTTGAGGCATTAGAAAAGCGCAAATGACAGAGACCTTGTCACTTTAGCCTATTGAAAAAGCGAGCCTAATGAAATCTTTTCAAAGAACTAAAATGTTACCAGAGACCCTTTTGTGAAAAGATCCATCAAGAAAGGCTTTGGCTTTGGGCTGACCTCCGGCGTGATTACCACACTCGGCATGATGGTGGGCTTGAACGCCAGCACCCACTCAAAGCTTGCGGTCATTGGAGGGATCATTGCCATTGCCATTGCTGATGCCTTTTCAGATGCCATGGGCATCCATATAGCAGAAGAAACGGAAAACAGGCATAGTACAAGAGAAATCTGGGAGGCCACATTTTCGACCTGGGCCTCTAAGTTTGTCGTTGCATTAACCTTTGTTGTGCCTGTCCTGGTGTTCAAACTTGATGCCGCCATCGCGGTGAGTGTCATCTGGGGCCTGAGTCTGATCATCATATTCAGTTATCACATGGCCAGACGGCAAGCTGTGAAACCTCATATAGTCGTACTGGAGCATGTAGCGATCGTAGTTCTGGTGATCATCATCACCCACTATGTGGGAAAATGGATAGCAGCCCTTTGTTGTTGACAGGGATTTGGAAGGGAAAAATCCCCCCTCGCCCCCCTTTAGTAAACTGCCCTTTACCCATAAGTCAGTTCGCTGGACACAGGGGATTTGGGAGACGTGGAGAGATCAAAGCTCGAAATCCGAAATCCGAATTCGTGCTTCGTGCTTCGAATTTCAATGAACCATATGCAACGACACACTAACACCTATTGTGCCCAGTACAGGACTTATGGGAGATACTCAGTTTAGTAAAGGGGGGATGGGGGGGATTTTAACGGATCGTCAGGTCTGATGGCGGGTTTGGGAATGATGGGCTTGGGGATCTTAGCCTTGGGGACGACTACCCCGGCGTTCGCCTTCTGCTCCCAATCGGTCACGTCCTTTTTCTGGAGGAAAAGTGAGGCATTGCCGTGACAGTTGTTGCAGGTCTTGTTCTGCGGGGTTATTCGTTGAATGTTGTGAGGTGTATCCAACTTCCAGGTGGGAAGTTTGTCAAAATCACTCAGCCCGTCCTTTACGTAAAAATCAAACAGCCCCGGATCGGCCGGTGGGTGACGCAAAACCACATAGTTATACGGCCTGTCCTTTGTCTTGTTGGGATTGAGGCCTATTTTAAATACCATTCTCGTTTCGCCGGACTTGGAACAAGCAAGGCCGTCCTTATCGGTCCCAACGTGGCAATTAAAGCAGTTTTTGTTGGCCACCGCATGGCAAACCTGACAGGCGACCTTGTCCCTGTGAATCGTATGTGAGTTGGTCTTGGGCTTTTTAGATACTACATCCGGGTGGCACCTCTCGCACCTCGGCCGTTCAGGAAGACTAAATCGGGTAGCCACGCCTGTAGCATCAGAATGTATCTCTTTTCCCGTGTGGCAGTTCATGCAAGTCATTTCCTCTTTGTTGTAATGAACATCTGCGGGATAGCCGTCATTTGCACCGGTAAACTCACTATAGACCCGGCCGTTGTGGCAGCTCCCGCAGGTCGTGTGCATACATGGTGTTTTCTCAAAAAGATGTCCGGCCAGAAAGCCGCCTTGTACGTAATCCGGACGGCTGACATGGCACTGGCCGCAGCTTGCATGACAGGCGGTGCAATGCTTTTCTTTTGCCTGGCAGACCTTTTCAAGAACTCCTTTGGCCTTTTTGTTGGCCCGGGCCTTAATAACCCTGTCAAAGGGGGCTAAGGTGTAGTGCAGGCTGTTCCTGGCTGTGAACGCGATATTTTCGTGGCATTCCCCGCAGACCTTGTCGGCGTCAGGGAAGGTAGGGTCTCTCACGATTCCCCTATGGGCAGTCTTCCAGTTAGGGTCTTTGGGGTCGCCGTTGTGACAGGTCTCGCATGCTATTTGCCCGTGGCCGGTCTTCAGGAAGGAAGGCTTGACATAAATCTTTTCATACGGCTCCAACGGAGACGGAGGCCCCGCTCAACCTTCGCCAGGGGCCTGCGCGGATTTGCCTAGCTCTGGCCTGATCTTTTCGATCTCCGAGATCAGGCTAACTAGATTTTTTACGTCAGTATGACAGGCGATACATTCACTCTTGCCTTCGGCAGCTTCGGCTTTGGCATACCCGCGGGCGGGACCAAGGAAGGCCGCAATAGCAAAGACCGCTATTAGGCCGACTCTTCGGCCTTTCTTCTTCAATAACCTCTTCATGGGCCGGAAACTATTACAGGCAGGCAAGGATGTCAAGGGGTAGGGGCTCGGTCAAAGTAGGTGCTAATTCATTCATCCATATGGGTTTTTGGAATCCATAGTCCGGACAGACATGCAGAAAAAATTCGAAGCACGAAGCACGAAATTCGAAACAAATTCGAAATTCAAATGCTCAAATGCTCAAAACATAGGCTGTTGCCACCAATAATCTTGAACTTAGTATTGTTTTGAATTTTGCATTTTTGTCATTTGATATTGTTTCGGCCTGCCCTGGCGCGACATGCCCAGATGATTTTGGTGCCCATGTAGTCCAGGTCTGGGCCAGGGATTTCGACCTGCCCGCCATTGCCAGAGACCTGCCCGCCATTGCCAGAGATGCTAGCATTTGACCTGCCCGCTGTATGTGGCGCTGGCAGGCGGGTGCCGGCACATAAGCTGAATGCTGTCTCAGGCGTTGGCAGGCGGGTATTCGAATTTCGGATTTATGGAAAAAGAGTTTGGCCAAATGAGTTCGTCCGTATAATTGGTCAGCTCCGTATATGGCGTTACCATGGGGCGAGGGTCGGGGTTAACATGTTTGAATGGGTCAAAAGACAACTGGACAAGATCGGCAGCCCAACCCTGGACTGGGTTCAGGTTGAGGTAACGACCTACTGCAACGGATCCTGTGTTTATTGTCCTCATACCCTCATGAGGCACCATTGGGCAAACAGACACATGCCAATGGAGCTATTTTGTGAATTCATCCCCTTTCTCAGACATACGGACTTGGTTTACCTACAGGGGTGGGGAGAACCCCTTCTTCACAAGGAGTTTTTTGAGATGGTCCGAATTTGCAAGGATCGAGGAAAACGCGTCGGGTTTACCACAAACGGCATGCTTCTTACTGAAGATACGATCCGGACTTTGGTTGACTTGCAGTTGGACATCATGGGCATCAGCCTTGCCGGCACCACCGCGGGAACTCACAACCGGATACGCAAAGGGACCGATTTTGACAAGGTGATTTCCCATCTTGAACGATTTCGCAGGTTCAAGGCTGAAAAGAAGACCCAGAACCCAGCGCTGCATATAGCCTATCTGATGCTCAAGTCCAATTTTGATGAACTCAAAGAGATTCTTCCCCTTGCAAAAAGGGTGGGAGCGAAACAGATCGTGGCCAGCAACCAGACTTTGATTGTTGATCCGAAACTTTCCACAGAAGCGATCTTCAACAATACAGAGAGTACGGACTATTACCGCAACACACTAAGTGAGATCATGCACAGAGCAGCCCGTGAGAGCATCATCTTTGACTATCATGGCCCTGGTCTTGACGATGGCTCTGTCGGCTGCCGTGAAAATGTCCACCGGGCGTGCGTCATCAATGTTGAAGGCGAAGTCGTCCCGTGCGTTTTTACCAATCCGGTTCTTTCCCCCCTCACCCCTGCCCTCTCCCCCGTGGGGGAGAGGGTTAGTGTGAGTAACGGTAAGCCTCCCTGTTACATCTTCAAAGATCAATCCCTTTCGCTGAGAGGAATGTCCTTTGGCAACATTCGGAACGAAACCTTGACCCGGATCTGGAACAAGAAGGAATACGCCAGATTCAGAGATCTCTTTGATCCTGAGACAGCAAGAAAACCTGAGCAAACTCGGCCGGAAATGCCTCAATGCTGCGTAAAATGTTATAAAAGGCTTGGGGCATAAAAGGAGGTGTAACTCAATGGCTTAATGAGAATTTTATTGACATTTTTTTTGAAATATGACTGTTAAACATTGATAATACGTCTCGAAACTTCTACAAGCTATTGAAGCTAAAGGTTTTTTGTAGCTCCTAACTTTCGTATTTTCGTCCTTTCGTGATAAGATTCTTTTGTTTTGGTTCCGGCTTGTCCGGGTTGGGAGGTGGTTGAATATGAAAGATGCCCATAAAGCAGAAGCTACTCAAGAAGCCGAGGAACCCTGGCTGCCAATAGAGACAAAACTGGTCGTAGGTTCTGTAATCGCAGGCATAATAGCACTGATTGTATTGGCAACTTTGGTCCACATGTTTCTCCTGGGAGGTCACTGATGGCTGAACATAGAAGATGGTATGCCGGGATGTTTAGCACAGAGGACTGGTGGGCAGTTTGGATAGGCCTTTTCTTTGTCTTGCTTGGTCTCCTGGCAGCAGCAACTCGGGTTGACTTAACCGGCTGGATAGTAAAGTTTTCCATGTGGGTAGACATAACAAAGTCGTTTAGAGCCTCTTCTAAGGGGCTATTAAGTCCGGTAGCATCCCTCATACTGACCTATATCATCTTCACAGCGGCCACCTGCGTAGGGGCCAAATTCATGAAATGGGATGTGAAAAAGTACTTTATAGCATGGACTATAATTTTTTGGCTAACAGTGATTTTCTACATTGTTGGCCAAAATGCATATATCGCGGCAACTGAATTGGAGTGGAAGAAATATGGCATTGAACGAGGTCTTTCTTTGGGCGGGGCTTATTATATAATAGCGCTGTTTGCAGGGCTCTTTATTGGAAATCTGACTCCAAAGAGGTTTAGAACTTTCGTGAAGGAGGCGGCAAAACCGGAATGGTTCATTAAAGTTGCTATTGTCTGCCTTGGGACCAAATTGGGCTTGAAGGCGATTGAGGCCGCAGGTTTTGCTATCCATCTGCTCCTTGCCGGTTGCTGTGCCACAATAGCTGCTTATCTCCTTTTCTGGCCTTTGGCTTACACGGTGGGTAGAAAAATCTTCAAACTGACAAAGGAATGGGCAGCATGCCTGGCTTCAGCAATTTCAATTTGTGGAGTTTCAGCTGCAATTGCCACTGGTGGAGCTATTAGAGCAAGGCCTATAGTTCCTATTATGATATCCTCGCTGGTAGTGGTCTTTGCTTTTTCAGAACTTGTAATCCTCCCGGGAGTACTCACCAAATATTGGTCACATGAGCCAATAGTTGCTGGAGCCAGCCTCGGATTGACTGTAAAGACTGATGGGGCTGATGCTGCGGCAGGTGCAATACTTGATGACCTTATAAGGAGTAAAGTTGCCGGACAAGGCATACACTGGGATGAGGGTTGGATATTGGCCTCGGCAATCATGACAAAGATCTGGATAGACATGTTCATAGGGGTATGGGCATTTGTACTGGCAGTAGTCTGGGTCTGGTACATAGAGAGAAGGCCGGGAGAGAAAGTTCCAAAATCTGAGATATGGTTTAGATTTCCAAAGTTTGTTCTTGGATATTTCATTGCATGGTTCCTCGTTATGGGTCTTGGACTGGCCGACATCATGACATTCGAAGACCTTAAGTTTGGAATCAAACCAATTGAAGGTTCTTTGAGGAAGTTCTTTTTTATGCTGACATTCACAAGCATAGGTATAGTCACAGATTTCAGGGAACTCGCCAAAGAAGGGCTGGGAAGGCTGGCTGCCGCTTACGGAACAGTTCTTGTGTTCATAATAATACCCCTGGGATTCTTCTTAGCATGGTTATTTCATCATGGCATGGTGCCACCGACCGCTCCTTAGCTGAGACGCATACCTTTCAGATGGAGTGATGGAGTATTGGGGCGAAGCCCCTAACTTTCCACCCGTATGATTCTGTTAAAATAATGCTGGCTGTACTGACGCATCCACTGGGGGATCGTTGAATTGTCAAAGGCCATAAACAAATCGAGCTTCTTACCCGGTTCAAGGTAGCCGTTCTGTTTCACCAGTTTTTTCAATTTATTATCCAGCTCTTCTAACGTCGGAGCCTCAGCAGATAGCCAATCATTCCTTGCAATCCAGTTTTTCCCGTCATGGCTAACGATGAATTCGATCACTGTTATAGACTTCTTGCGACCCATAGGTGATTCGTAATACCTGTGAGGGACAACCGTCAAGTAAATCTTTGTTTACTCAGCAATTCTAATTGATAAAATTTGGTGTTTCCGGTAATGTAAAACGGTATTCATTGTGCCTTCGCGATATCGAATGCTGTCTGCGTTCCATGCGAGAAAAGCTTTACCACGTGGGCATTAGAGGTGTGGTTTCAACTCCTCGGTGAGAACCTACGATAACTGTGCAGTGGCAGGAAACAATTGAGAAGCCAGCAGGTTTGAACCCGGTATTTGAGCCTTAGGATATGAACGATGCATATGCTGGAATTTCTCGATGTTAATAAGCATATATGGAATCTGGGCGATCCAATATATGCTTATCTTTTTTATCCGGTCGTATTTGCGGCCTCTGTTTATATTGTGGTCAAAGGCGCGACTATTACGATTGATTCTGCGTGCAGAATCGCTAACAAATTCGGAATCTCTGAAATCATTATCGGACTTACTCTTGTATCCCTGGGAACTTCTCTGCCCGAGATAGCAATTTCATTTATGGCAGCGGCCAAGCATGCTCCTTCCATATCCATTGGTAATGCGGTCGGCAGTAATATGTTTAATCTGGGATTTATACTTGGATTATCTGCCTTTCTCCGGCCGCTTAAGACATCCAGGATTTTGGTCTATCGAGATGGAATGGTTTTGCTTTCAATAACCCTTGTTCTTCTGATTTTCATGAGGGACAATTTTCTAGCCCGCTGGGAAAGTGCTATTTTCCTTGTGGGATTTGTGATTTACATCGCTGTATTGATTATTCAAAGAAATATACCCAGCAATGAATCACAGGAGGTGTCTGCTGAAGAGAGCGCTCCGAAGAAATGGGATTCCCTCTTGATTATATTGGGGTTCGCGATACTTGCAATAGGGTCCCATTATGTTGTTGGATCCGCTAAGGGATTGGCCAAATCTATAGGTCTGTCTGACTGGGCTATCGGTGTGACCATTGTTGCAGCAGGAACATCGGTTCCTGAAATGGTTACTTCTCTGGTGGCTGCCAGAAAGGGGAAGGCTGATATTGCCATTGGTAATCTTGTGGGAAGTGACATCTTTAACCAACTGGGAATCATGGGAGTATGCGGCAGCGTATTTTTTCTGGGAAAAATGGATGACCACGCCTTTTATTCCGTTATTTCACTGGTTGGCATGGTCACGATTGTTGTATTTTTTATGCGAAGTGGATGGAAGATTGGAAGGCTTGAAGGGGCTGTCCTTGTGCTAATTGCCATGGGCCGAATGATATGGGATGTTATGCAGGGTATTCAATAAATCACATACGGAGTTGTTTGCTCTAATTGAAAAAATTTGGTATTTCCGGTAATCTTAAACGGTACTCTTTGTGGCTGACAACAGAGCGCACAGGGCGGTTCGTCTGCCCTGTGCAGCCTTTCCTGGAGGTTCTACTGTGTCCCTGAACGAAAGCCCTGACTGCAAGATTGAAAAGATCATTCGTGCAAATGACACGGAGGTCGTTGCGCTGGCCTCAGCATACCTTGAGGATGAACAGATACAGTATTTCTTGCGCAACCAGGACTGCCTGACAACGGACCTGCACAGCACAAAGGCCAGGCTTGGCATCAATCAGGAGAAGATCAGTCCTTTTGAACTGAAAGGGAACAAGATCTCCTATGAAGCCAGATTCTGGTTTTATATTCCAGAATATTCGGCAGGCCTTACCATTGACCAGTTGATGACACCCGGCCTTGAAGTCGGCAAGATCTATTTGAAAAACCCTGAACTGAAATACTCTGCCGAGGAGTTGATCAATCTCATTTCAAACCGTACCATCATTGTTCCTAAAGGAACCAGGGTGCTGGGGGAAGGCATCCTATCTGTACCGGTTATGCCCCTTGTACATCTTCCGAATCCCAGGGTCTTGACGCCCGATTATCTGAAGGCTGCTGTGCTGAAAAGGATTCCTCGTGAAGATCTCTATTTTGCTCAACCGGAGCAAAGGGTGGAGCAGGTCATCGTGCCGGCGGGAAGCGGGGTGATATCCCATACCACCCTTTTTACGCAGCAAAACGAAATTTATATTCTCGATCCGGAACACACAGATGCCAGGGTAGGAAGCAAACACACCAATGGGATCATATATCTTGAGATGATGGGAGGAGAAAAGGACATCATCAAGGAGGCGGTTCACATTGAAGTCTATAAACCAGCCAAGGCGCAATACAGTGCGAAAAAAAAGTTTTATATTGACCTTCAATCCTCCCTCTTAGAGACGCTTTACGGAGAGCGGGCTGTGGATGAAAACACCATCGCAGCCATCAGTGAAGCTGAAGGACAGAGATTCATCAAGCTGAACAAAAGGTACGATCAACTGTTACATGAGCTCCAGTCTGATACGTCTCTCATACTTCAGGATTTCCCTAGCCAACGCCTTGCGTCTTACCTCATTGTAGCCGCTGACCTGGGCCTCATCAGGGACCTGACCTTCAGAAGGGCCCCTGAGGAGGAATATTTTTTCAGTGCCGAAGACCTTGCCTTTATGAATAAACTTCAGGACATGGGAGTCGATATTTACTGGAAGAGCCCCTTGCAGGGGGACCTGGTCTTGTACAAGCAATTCTTTATGAGGTCTTCGGTCATACCCTCATTCAATGAGGCCTTCAGCTCAAGGAAGCTTGCTGCGATTTACGGAACAGCAGGGGATGTAGATGCCGACACACAAAAAGAAATTGTAGACAGCATCAAGTCCTTTAAGGACTTCCACGGCGGCATCTGCGGCATCCTCACAGGCGGCAACACCGGAAGTGTTATGTCGTTTGTATCCGAAACCACGGCTTCTCTGGGGATGCTATCAGGGGCCGTGTACTGGAAGATTCCAGGTGTGGACATCTATCCGCATGTCGATTTTGCGGCGTATCTGGCCCGAAATGACTTGCTGGAAAGACAGGAGATCTTATCTGAAACTACTGAGGCAGACATCTATTTTAAAGGCGGGGTGGGGACCAATCTTGAAAACGCCATCACTTTTGTGAAGAAGAAACTCGGCATTGGGCATTACAAGCCGCAAATATTTGTAGGAGAATTTTACAAGCCCCTTCAGGACTGGCTCAACCACCTGGCATCTGAGGGGACGGCGGACCCCAAAGTCTTTGAAAGTTGTTATTTTATCAAGCATGGCTCTGAGATCTTCAAGACTCTATGCGAACACTTCGGCTCAGAAGACAAAATGATCCACGAAGTCTCAGTGAATGAAACCTGGTAACGGGGCTCGCCTGGTACTGTGTCTCATAAGTTCTAAGTTCGATTTTGGCAATTTAACATGTTGACGAAACGCAATATCTGTTCTGAAAATCCGAATATCGAAATCCGTACTGTTTTCAAGGCGTGAGCCGCAAATCCGAAACAAAACCGACACGAAGTGAAGCCTGCGCTCAATCCGAATGCTCAAATGTCCAAAACATCAACCCAAACCGGACGATACCGAAGCCCTGCATCCGATATTAAGAGACTGAAGTCATTAGTGTTTTGGAATTTTAAGATTTTGGTCATTGGAATTTGTTTCGAGTTTCGACCTGCCCGCCATTGCCAGAGACCTGCCCGCCATTGCCAGAGATGCCAGCACCCGCCTGCCCGCTGTATGTGGCGCTGGCAGGCGGGTGTCGGCACATAAGCTGAATGCTGTCTCAGGCGTTGGCAGGCGGGTATTCGAATTTGCGGCTCACGCCTTGAAAACAGTACGGATTTCCCCGTCTCTGATAAGTGGATTAAATGTAACCAAGTTGACAACATTTCATTTTGCCAATTTGGAATACGGAATTTTTGAGACGGGGCACTAGCATGATTACGAAAAAACATATCAGGCAATATTTGGACAAACTATCTTCGGGCATTCCCTCTGAACAAGGCCGGATGTCTGCTCACGTGTGGGAGCAATTTCACGAATACATGATCAATCATTATAAGCGCCTCGACAAAGAGGCGCGTGCATATGCTGATGAAATTTTTGATCAACTGGACGCCAGTGTAAAACAAAGAATTGATTCCCTTCCCGAAGGCAGGGAGAGAAAGGTGTTGAGTCGAAAGCTTTCCATGGTGCGTGGGGAGCGCCCTCCTGTACCAGTCCTCTATCTGGATACCCCTCTCATTGAAAATATCATCAGGTACGCCCTCGGGCAGCCGCTTGCCGAGCCCATAGCAGCAAACTCCAGAGCCCTGTACGACAAGGTCATGGACATGGTCAAGGAGGGAAAGCTCATCTGTCCGGAAGACAGCTTTCATCGCGAAGCCCTTCAGATGGGAGGCACTCAGGCCTGGGAAGGGCTGAATATCATCAGAACGCTTTCGGAAGGCTTATCATTCAAGCACTCTCAATCCATAGAAGACTTTCAAGTCTTCAGGGCACTTCGTGGCTTCATCGATGGCAATGGCCCGGTGAACTACCGAAAGTTTTGGCAGGACGCGTTTCAGAAGGAAACGGTCAATGCAATCATGAAGAAGCGCCCATCTGTTGTATTCAAAGGCGTCTTGGCCCTTGCCGAAAAACCAGGCACTGCCGCAAGCCGGCAAGAAGGGCCAGAGTCCATTTCCACACGGCTCAGGATTAGATGCGATGATGCCTCTCTGAAGGATGAACGGCAACTGCAACAACGATCTACAAGGCACCTGAGGGACCTGGTCAGGCTCGGCATGAAATACCAGAGCGTAACGGGGGAGACACAAAAGCGGCGCTTTGACGGTTTCTGGGCCGGTCAAAAGCTTGACCTGCCCATTGCCCTTTGGAACCACTATGGCGGTAAACCGGAAGGCCTGGAAGGGCTGGTATCCTTTTACGAATCCAAACACTTCAGAGATGTCCCGGCTATCAAGATCAAACGGAACATCTGGAACGCCCTTTCGGTGAATCATTCAGAGGGTCTAAACATTTTATCCTCTGTTCTCCCTTACGCCGATATCATGATCCTGGGTCGCAAGATGACTGGTGTGGTCAGAGACATGTTGAGGCTGGACGTTGAGTTCGACACAGAGATCTACAGCGTGGATGAGCATGATCTGATCATGGCTGCCCTCAAAGAGATTGCTTGGCCCGACTAGCCGTCTATATACGCTAAGATTTTAACATTTATGTCAAGCCTTCCGGCTAAATCAAGCCGTGCTGTCTTGAAATCCGAAATACGAAACAATATCGAAATTCAAATGTTCAAAATTCAAAACATCTCAAATCCTTACTTCCTCTGGGGAAAGGTTTTTTGTTTAGAAAATTGAGATTTTGGTCATTAGAATTTGTTTGCGGCTTACGCCTTGAGAACAGTACGGATTTCGATATTCGATATTCGTATTTTCTTATCGGGTTCGTACCTCGTTGGTTTGAGGCGGAGCTTCGCTAGAAAAAATATCGTTGATCTGCTCGGGGGAGATATCGATCTTTGAGAATATCTTTTGTTCCACAATTTGGGTTTCGAGTTGAACCTCCTCAAAGCGGGCCTGAAGACCAGGTAACTTCTTGACATACCTGTCCAGCACGTCCCTGAAGCGCTCGTCGATGTCTACCACCTCTTCGTGTTTGACCCGTTTATCGGCATAGTTGATCAGCTCTGGCTCGGTGACAGCATTCGGGTCAGATGACCCTGGGTCAAGACAGATATGCTGGCGTACGATGTTGGCTACCGCAGGATAGCCCAAAGAGGCAAGTAGCTCGCCTCCGGTTTGAGCGTGGTTTTCGTTGGTCTGGATGCAGATGGTCTTTGTAATATCATGGAGCAAAGCCCCTGCCTCCACCAGGGCAATGTCAAGGTGCTGGCCACGACTGTTCAACTTGCGGGCAATAAGCAGGGCCACATTTGTTACCAGCTCGCTGTGTCGCACGATATGTGGCAACATCCGGTATCGCCGGATCAACTCAAAACATTGTTCCCTTGTGGGTATCAATGGTCCCCTCTGCTATTTGAGACCTTTGCAAAGCATTCAATCTTGTCCAAGGTCAAGAAAGACGAAGATTTTAACCGCAGGAATACTTTAGGTATTTTGAGGATTGAAATCTGAGTCTGACGCAGAGATTGGGCAAAAGGGGATGTTTTGCAAAGGTCTCTATTTGTGTCCCTCATACTCCTTGGTAAACCTATGAAAAAACGTCTCCATGAATGCGTGCCGCTCTTCGGCCATGCGTCGGCCTTCTGCTGTAAGCATGCGGTCTTTGATCCTGGAAAGTTTTATCTTGTACTCCCGATACCCCGTGTCTTCCTCGCTGTATGGTTCCATATCCTCCGGCTGGATATAAGGGTTGTGGAGCCTGGCCCCCACCTCGCCCGCAAAGAGGAAGGCCCTGGCGATGCCCACGGCACCAATGGCATCCAGTTTGTCAGCATCAAAGAGCACGTTGGCCTCCAGGGTCTCCGGCCGGCGGTTTCCACGGAACCTGTGAGATCGAATGCAGTGGATGATATTCGCCTTTCGCTGATCAGAAATTGGGTATTCTGCCAATAGATTACGGGCTATCTCCGCTCCTCTTTCGGCGTGGCAAACCGCACCCTTTGATTCATCTTCATAGGACCTTCCAACATCATGAAGGTAGGCAGCAATCTCCAATGCCTCCAAATCCGCCCCCTCAACCCCGCCAATATGCATACAAAGGTTGTACACCCGCTGGGTGTGATCCCAGTCATGGCTGCCACGGGCGTTGGAAAAACATGTGACGGCAAAGCCCCTGATGTCCTCAATACTGGGCATAGTTAGTCCTTGACCGAAAACCTCTGGTTTTTTCGGTCAAAAATTCAGCATCCTTCATTTCTCGGTTTACACTTTTCAAGAATGCGGGCGCCAAGAGATAAATTCTTTTGTTCCTACTCTTTGGTTTCAGGTTTCAGGTGTCAGGTGCAAGAAACGCGAGACCTGCCCGCCATTGCCGTGTATGCGGGCATTGTAACCTCGGTGTGACCCAGGCGTTGGCAGGCGGGTCTGAAACCTGAACACTGAAACCTGAAACCTGGGGTGGTAAAAAAAAGTGTAAACTACTTTATGGCGAAAATGAAGGATGCCGTCAATGTAATGTAAGGTTTCAATCTCCCTCTGTATAGAGTCTTCTGCCTGTAAACGGGCTGACTTCTTGCCTGTCCAAGTCATACTTCATGACGATCTCAGGATCGATGTACACTTTTTCACCATTTATGATCATGTAGACCTTCTTGGGACTCGTCTCGGTTTTCGCATCCTTATCTTCGTAGTGATAAACAACCATCAACGATAACCTCCTTATTTCTAATAGCATCAGGGGCTGGCTCGGTCGCCAAGGACCTTGCAATCCTTTCGAAGTTATCATTTAGACTCTGGTCAGTCAATAAAACTTCCACGCAAGGTATTGCCCCGTCAAAGTCACGTTTGCACGAGGATGAAAATGCCCCTAAACCTGCCCGCCATTGCCGTGTGCCTGCCCGCCATTGCCAATAAACAAAGTGCATGACACACATGAGTTGCCAGGCGAGAGGCAGGCGGGGGCGGGTCCCCCTTTAATATTGAAAGGGGGCCTTTGAAGTGCCCCCCTTTGGCAAAGGGCCTGCCCTGGCGCGACAGCCCGCCCTGGCGCGACAGAAGCCGGAGAATGCCCCGCAGAGAAAAAGCAGGTCTGGGCCAGGGAAGTTGGACAATGCCTTCGAAAGAAAAACCAGGTCTGGGCCAGGGGGGACAGGGGAGATTTTGTAGCAGCTTTGACGCGGTCCCGGGCCTTTCCGTTTGACCCATTGACATCCAAGCGCCTTTGCCCTAAGCTACGCTCACCCAAAAGGAAGTTCTCAGCACTTTGCCCTTTAATATCACTTAAACGGGGACATTGTGCGCTTTGCCAGCATGTCGAGATAGATTGTGTTTCACCGGGAAGTTGTTGCGAGATTCGGGATGAACACTAGGCGGGTCTTATGATTACGATTGTCACAGTTACTATCCTACTGTTATTCTTCCTGGCCTCTGCGATACGTATCCTCAAAGAATATGAACGGGGAACTATATTCCGTTTGGGGCGGGTCATTGCCGCCAAGGGACCGGGACTAATCATCTTGATTCCCGTGGTTGACAAGATGGTAAGGGTGAGTCTGCGTCTGATTGCCACGGATGTGGACCCTCAGGACGTCATCACCCGGGACAACGTGTCGCTCAAGGTGAATGCCGTGATCTACTTTAGAGTCATGGACCCGGTGAAGGCGATTATCGAGGTGGAGAACTACATGTATGCCACATCTCAGCTCGCCCAGACCACTCTTCGCAGTGTGTGCGGTCAGGCTGAATTGGACGAGCTTCTTTCTGAGCGGGAAAAGATCAACAGGCAGCTTCAGGAGATCCTGGACAGCCAGACTGATCCATGGGGAATCAAGGTCTCCACCGTGGAGGTCAAGCATATCGATCTCCCACAGGAAATGCAGCGAGCCATGGCCAAGCAGGCAGAGGCAGAGCGAGAGCGACGTGCCAAGGTCATCAATGCAGAAGGAGAGTATCAGGCGGCCGGCAGGCTGGCAGAGGCTGCTACCATCATCCAAGAACACCCCATGGCCTTGCAGTTGCGGTATTTACAGACGGTTCAGGAGATCGCGGCTGAGAGCAATTCCACAACTGTATTTCCGATCCCCATCGACCTTTTCAAGCCTTTTCTCTCTACATAAAATCGCGAAGCGATTTTATAACTTGAGGAGGAGTTAACGTGGCGAAAATCCTTGTGGTGGATGACGACGAAAACATCCGCCAGTACTACATGGAGGAATTATCTGATGACGGACATCAGGTCTCGGCAGTGGCCTCTGGCCATGAACTATTGAGGATAATTGATATTTTTAAACCCCATGTCGTGATTCTGGACATCAAGCTTGTAGATTATAACGGCCTCGAACTACTGAAAGAGATCCGCAATGAATACTATAACCTGCCGGTCATTTTATGCAGCGCTTACCAAACGTACAAGTATGACCTAAGGTCCATAGCCGCAGATTATTATGTCGTCAAGTCATCTGACTTCTCTGAACTGAAAACAGCGATCAACAGAGCGGTCGAGGCACACAAGCCTGGTCATTTGACGGAAAATTGAGCCAGAATTTCCGTCAAATTCATGACGTTCGGCGAAGTATTCCGGCGTAATATTCATTCTAACCCACCACTCCCGCTCCCTCTCTCTTCTTGTAACATTCTATTGCTCTCCCGGAAAAGGCAGCGTAAACAGAGTTTTCAACGCAGTGGCAGGCGGGTTGGCTGCGCCTCAGGCGAATGCCGGGCGGGCTTGGCTGGCAGGCGAGCTTGCAGTGGCAGGCGGGTTGGGGGCCGGAGTGAAGCGGTATCCCTCCCCGAAATGGTGAATATCAATACCATTTCATGAGGTCTCGGGGTAGGAATAGCACTCAACCCTTGCGAAATTCGGGATAATACACTATGTCGTTGAACTCAAGTCCGCCCGAACCCGAGTTGGATAAAGACATAGATAGACGTAGACATATGAAAGACTACTATCACACCTTTCACATTCCTGTTATGGGGATCGGACACTCTGTTGACACACCTATCCGTGTAGCTCCTTTAGGCATTACATCCGTTATTTCACTCGTAGACGATATTTTTCTCGAGAAAGTCCGCAAATATTACTGTGAAAAGTACGGCTTACCTTATGTCAAGCTGCCAAGGAAGGAAGAGGACGGCAGAGCAAAAAGGATCACCGCTTATCTTGAGACCGTCAGGGAGATCGTTCGGATTAAGATGGAGGACATTAGAGAACAGCCTTTTTTTGAGGTAAACAGCAAGAGTAAATACTTTGACCTGCTTTCCGATGAAACTCCCATGAAAAGGGAATACAACAGGCTTCTCAAAATGGAGGCCGGGCCTGAGAGAAACGCCCTGGCAGAGGATTTAACACGTAGAATGCAACCTGGCTCTATTGACGTCAATATCATGGTCAAACTGGACTGCATCAATTCTGATAACAATGGCAACCCCCTCAGGGATGAATTCAGCGATGCCAAAGCGGCCCTTCGAGGGTATGCTAAGAGCGGTCTTCGCTCCAGCATCGTATTTTCGGCCGGAATCAACCAGGGCTTATTCAAGTATATGACCAGGTTTCGGGACTT
>JAUWXF010000143.1 GCA_030616475.1 Desulfobacterales bacterium | reverse complement strand
TTGGTTTTTAGATTAATTTCGCAAAATTATCTTTACCACAAAAGTGAGCCCTTTACTACTATTATGAGTAGTAAAACTAGTAATTACTCTTCGCTAAACCCTTATCAAGGGGTGCGAAACTTGAGTTAATTAGTTAAGAACGTCCCCTATTTCCGAGTTTCGCCACGGAGTTTCGCAGCCACACGAACATAGGAGGAAAATAATGCGAAAGGTAAAAACGAGCCTAGAAATACCTGAAGATGCGTACCTTGCGCTTTCCAGTAGCGGGTATACTAAAAAGCGTATTTCATTGGAAGGGAAAAGTCTTCTCGCAGCTCACCTCTTTGAAAGAGGCATTTTAAGTCTGGGAAAGGCAGCGGAATTGGCAGAGTTGAAGTTAGGAGCCTTTATACGCTTTCTTGATGAATTGCAAATTCCCGTTATTGATTACGATGATGACGAACTAAACGCTGAGTTCAAGATTGCTAAGAGGTTAAAGGAAGCTTAATGAAAAGAAAAACGGTTGTAGCGGATGCTTCCACTTTAATAGGGCTATCAAGGATCGAGAAGCTGAATCTGTTGAGAGCCTTTATGGTGAGGTAGTTATCCCTCAATCAGTTTATGATGAAGTTGTTGCCGAATCTAAGTATGGCTCTGAAAAAATTAAAAGCGTAAAATATCTCAAAGTTGAGAAGTTAGCGACAATAAGATGGTAGAGTTATTCCTGGGATATTTGGGAAGGGGTGAAGCGGAGGTTCTAACTTTATCGAAGGAGAAAAAGGCGGACCTTATTCTGATAGACGAGAAGAAAGCAAGAAGGGTGTTGGATGTGTGGCAATCCGAGGAAGTATTTTGGAGAAATAACACGCCAAGAGAAAAGAGCCATCAGTCGAGTTACTTATTTACAAATGGACGTCTCCATCTTTTCAGTCCAAAGTTGTTCCCTGTTGACAAGTTCCGCAAAATGATCGACAATATGGTAATTTTTAGTAAATCGATGAATGGTACAAAGAGGTCCGGGTGAGTGCAAAGGAGGCACAGCATGGAAAGATTTAGACAAGACATAGGTCCCCAAGGACTCCAGATTCCCAAAGAGATTGCCGAAAGGTGTGGAATCAAAGAGGGAGTCTCTGCTATCATAGAGATCCATCGGCAGTGGATAAAAATCTTTCCAGAAGAGGCACGAGAGGAGGCAATCATAAATAGCGCCTTGATTTATCTTTTGGAGAACGTAGGTGATGCTGTAAGGGTAGGAAGGCCCATATCTAAGGATGGTAAATGGGTGGTACCTGTAACTTTGCCCTATGCTATGAAACAGGTGGGAGAATTAGTCTTCTCTAAATCGGGGAATCTGATCCTTCCAGAATCATCTCCTATTGAGCAAATACTCAAGAGGATAAATGAGGATTAAGCTCCCGGGCCATAAGCAGAAACACCCCTATACGTGTTTGCCAGCTTCCATAAAGATTACGCTTGATTATTTGGGCCATGAGATTTCTGAGGAAGAGGTAGAAAAGGTTTGTAAGACGACGAAAGCTGGAACTGTGCCTCGCAATGCTGTGGCAGGCATCAAGGCCCTGGGATACAATTATTGGGCCTAAATGACAAATGAAGATGTGACCCCAATCCCCCAATCCCCCCCAAAAAGAGATTTTTGGAGGGAAGCTATGAATAAAGAAAAAGAAATGATAGAACGCAATATAGAACTCAGTGCAGAGTTTAGCCGTTATTTATTTGAACACCCAGAATTGGAAGAAAAAATACCCATCGGTGCTGAGATTATACTCTTGCCAGAGTTTGACAAAGAATTAAAGGAATATAATCTTGGATTAGGTAAGAATATAGAATCTGAGGATGGAAAAGTAGTATACGTAGCAATAAAGAACATGCGACCTAAGCTGTTGTCAAGAATTGAGAAAATTGAATTAGAATCTGTAGCGTAGAAAGTAATGAAAAAAGTAGCCTGTCCCTTTTTTCCTTTTCGGAAAGGGAGAGATCCAGGCAAAAAATCTAAATGAAGCTGTCAATCCTGTCGAAAAAAAGAAATGTCGAAATATCAGAGCCGTCCCGGAGTTTGCTATCTTTTATTTTGAGGTTTGACCCCGGGCCTTCCCGCGATTACGTTCAGTAACGTCCTCGATTTCATTGACAAGGCACACGGGAGGTGTCAAGAGTTTAAGACCTGAACTCCTTTTTCGTAAGAGCTATTGATCTGTGTCTAACAAAGAGGAAATAAGTCAACAAATTCAAGGACGTCCCCAAAATCGGACAAAATCTGAGGTAAGTCGAGGTCCCCAAAGTTTCCTGAGAGAAACGAAATAATTCAACTTAGTCACAACTTAGTCAACAACGTCCCCAAAGTTTCAAGGATTTGGTTTCCAAGAGCCGGAAGCGACAGCTTAGTCAAGCGAGGGGAGTGGTATAACAACGTCCCCCATTACACTATTACACTATGACCCCTGAAGACTCAAGAAGGAGTGAAAGATGGAAGTAACCTGTTTTGTCAAAAAGGAAGGTAGTCAATATGCCTCTTTGTGTGTAGAATTGGATGTGGCTTCCTGCGGGAGAACCAAGAAGGATGCCCTTGACGGTTTGAAACGCGCTATTGAAACATATATAGAGTATATGATTTCCGAGGGGCGCGAGAAAGAGATTTATAGACCTGTTCCGATGAATGAGTTGAAAACATTCCTTTTCCCAGAACATGAGGTAGAAGAAAAAGCGCTTAAGGCAATTCCGATGAGCTTCCAACATGCTTAAGAATGTATCAAGCCGCGATGTGGCGTGGATATTAGGTCAGATAGGTATTACGTTAAAAAGGCGTGGCAAAGAAGACGTTTTTGCCGGATATTATGACGGGGAAAACAGGGTCGTGATTGTTCCACGAAATAAAAGGAGCATCCCAAAAGGTACATTAAGCTCTATTTGGAGGCAGGCTGGAATTACTAAAGAAATTGCAGAAAATATCTGGAAGAAACGTTAGACTGAATCATAACAAAGAGCGATTGAATCATGCCTCGCCAAGCAAGACTTGATGCCCGCCCGCCTCGCCTGAAGTCGAAGCCGATGGCGGGCAGGCTCCCGGTGTCCTGCAACATGTAATGGCCCGGGGGATTGAACGTAGAAAAATCTTCAGGGACGATAAGGATCGCGCTTCCTTTCTGGAACGACTTGCTCTGATCCTCGAAGAGACCCAGACTCAGTGCTATGTTTACCCCGTTTAATGCGAAGCCTATTTAACTGGGGCTTGGGCTTTAATCACAAACCATTTTCATCTCCTGCTTCGCACAGGTCTTACCCCATTGAGTCAGGTCATGCGTCGCTTGATGAGTGGATACGCTGTGATTTTTAACCGACGTCATCGAAGAGCAGGACACCTTTTTCAGAATCGGTACAAATCGGTCATCTGTGAAGAAGATCCATACTTATTGGAGTTAATTCGTTACATCCATTTAAATCCTTTGAGAGCGGGATTGGTAAAAGACTTGAAAGAATTGGATCGTTATCCCTGGACTGGTCATAGTGCTATCCTTGGCCGCCGCAAGAGTCCATTGATCCCTACCCAAGCGGCAAAAGAGAATCAACCGGATAAACCAGAGGAGCCAGAGAAGCCTCTTGCGGAGAAGACGATCGAAGATCTTTTTCTTCATTTTGGCGGTACAGTTAGAGAGGCACGCCGAAGCTATCGGAATTTCGTTAAGAAAGGAATTGATCAGGGTACTCGCCCGGAACTGCAGGGAGGTGGATTGGTCAGACCCGCCTGCCATCGCGAGACAAGGATCCCAGGGAATTTCAGAAAGCATAATGAGTCAGATAGGAGGAGTTACAGCTGGAACAATGCGTGTAAGGCACGAGCGGGCAGGAGTGCAGGCGGGGACAAAAGGGGTCTATTAGGGCGAAAGAGAGAAGAAAGGCCCGCCTGCCATGCGAGACATCGGAGGGGGCCGAATAGGAAAACTTCCACTCAAATAGAGGATTGCGGCTCTAATCTGGACAAAGCGGGTAAGGCACGAGCGGGCAGGGAACTATCTGATGAAAGAATTCTGGGAAGCGGAGATTTTGTTGCTAATGTTATGAAAGATGCTAACGAAGTCCTGGATCAAAGAGCAAAATTCGATATTTCACTGGTCACCGATTTTCGCGCTAGTTTTAACCGTCATATCAATATAAGATTTTCGGTTTAAAATTCATCTGAATTTGAGGTTAAGGTTCACAGAATCAAGCCAGGAAATTGACTTGGGCAACCCATGCCAGGGTACGGCTCTGAGTATGGGATTATGGGCTCTGCGTGGATATGTGACGGTGATTTCACTGTTTTTGATAGTTATATTCGCCTTGCCTTTGACGAAATGGCGGAAGATCTTGGGAGCATCGCAATCCTGAAAACCACGTAGTTTTTGGGCCAACATATTGTACAAGGTATCGGCCATCATGGTCATAATAACATCAAAGTGAACTTTTACAAGGATAGGAGAAGACAGGGCATTAAGATTGAAAAACTTGACTGCTTCCGAAATAACATTTTCAACACGCCATCTGCGGGAGTAATTGCTCACAAGCAATTCTAAAGGAGCATCAAAATCATTGGTGATCAGAAAGGCCGGTTTTTCATGGCCGTTGCCCCGAATAATTATCTGGCGTAGTTCGCCGTCATAATCTCTAAGTGTTATGAACGATTCATTGACTTGGGGATGGGGGTACTTTCTTTTCGCATGAGTGATATGGATGCGTTTCCAGGGTTTAAGCTTATTGACTTTATCTATCAGTTTTTTGCCCCGGCGCCTGAGTGTAATAAACTTTATGCCCTGTGTATTCAATGCGGAAAGATTGGCATAGGTTGTAAATTTAGAATCAAAAACAAAAGTGGATTTGATACCCCGACGAATGCCTTTCCAGAAGGAAAGAAAATGCAGTACTTGATCGTCGGCCTCATCTCGATTGATGTCTGCTGCTGTATACAGGATAAGCTTTGAGGCGGCATCCTGGGCAAACAGGGTCAATGCTCCTTTCATCGTTTTGTTGCGTGCTCCGGCCCAGTGTTTTTCCAAGACCGATTCATCGCCAAAGTGAGGTACAGTATGAAAATCCAGATTGATAATGCTGCTATCATATAATTGAAGTTTATTGGCTTGTTTCACAAAGGCTTTTTGCAGACGCAAAAGGTGCACTGCATCCAGCCCGTATGAATAGGTGGACATGGCCGTGCATTTAGGCAAGACATTGAGTCCGGCAAAAAGACCAAGGCCCGCATCAAATCCGTGGTCGCCCATATGCGCATAACGTTCACTGCCGATAAGTTTAAGGGCGAGAAATGATAGCAAGTAACTGGTGGCCGGAATCATCTTTGTTCCGGGCAAGCCTGCTTGTTTTACAATATTGCTTATGTCTAACTTCTCAATAAAAGGTGCGAAGAGAAAAACACCGGCAGCTTCACAGCCAACATGTTTGCCTGTAACCGCACTGATGGTGATCGCTTCTGATACGGCCGGAACTTTGGCGCCCTTGACGGTAAGGCCAAGCTTGAGACGACTACGCCGTGGCAGCTTTGTAAATCCTTCTTCGGCCAATACACGTTCAACCGTACGAACGGAGAGTTCCACGCCTTCTTCGGATAGTAGTTGGGTGATCTCGCCGGCGGACAAACGGTGTTCTCTCCAGTTACAGATTTTTAATCGGATCTTGGAGTCGACCCGATGCCTGGCAGTCCTACCTTCCGGCACCGGTTCGGAGAAATCAATTTTGCCATGAATGAACTGATGTCTGAGAAGGTGAATATAGCTTAGCGAGTATCCGAATCGCTCAGCGATAATTTTAGCCGGCAGACGCTCTACAAAGGAAGCCCGTAAGGCTTCGTAGCGACGCTGCCAATCATGTAAAGGGTAGAGGAAGTATTTTTCATCACGCATGCAATTCTTATATGCCATGACGTTTATAATGTCAACACAAAATATGTTAAAACATATTATTTTTAGAATGAGGCGTAAGCGCTCAGTATGTCTAATTGTACATATCATGTTGATATATTAGCTAAAAATGGCATTAATGCAATATAAATGGTCCAAAATTACATTTTAGGCAATGTGTTTTAACATTGGCAACGGTAGTATTTAACCGTCGTGCCATATAAGATATTTTGCCGATCAGATTAAATGGTAAAAATATAACCACCTGATTTTATAATATTTATATGGCCAACACTAAAAATATCGTGTATTTATAACTATTGGAAATTATTGGCGCGAAAATCGGTGCTGGTTGAATTAATTTCCAGAGTCTGCGCCAAATTTGAGATTAGAGTCAAAGATTTGGTTTCCAAGAGCCGGAAGCGAACGCTTAGTCAAGCGAGGGGAGTGGTATGTTATTTGGCGGTAGATGAATTGCCTGCCCCGTGAAATTGACGATAGTCATAGCGAAGCGTATTTCACTGGGGGGTTATAGTGGGGATGATGTGGGACGCAGGTTAAGAATAAGTGGTAGGGGAGTGAGCGATTGCCGAGAGAGGGGAAAGAAAATCCTCCTGTGCCGCCTGCCCCGTAGGTGGGAACCATCGTACTGGGGTTAAATTCGGTCTTGCTTTTATTTAACTGGTATGACAAGCCAGAAATTATAAGCGAATATCTGGCATAACTTCATAATGTAACAACGTCCCCCATTATCCCACGTCCCCCATTATCCCCAGTTTTATTGTGAATAAACTCCTCATATAGAAGAAAGTCGTCTATGACAGAAAAAAATAAAGACTTGATACTGAGATGGATCAAAGGCTGGAGAGACACCGGACAGGAATTGGAACGAATGCGGCATGAGCGAATCAGGCAATCCGATACCTCCCGAGCAATCCAGAGTTTGGATGACGCCTTTAAGGTGGCTATTCTTCATCATAAGCCCAAGCCTTATTCGGGTTTAGTGGAACAGCAAGAGCTTTTTAAAAGTTTGCGACAATGATCCCGCTTTTTCAACTGGCTTCGGACCTCCAGGATTTGTTTGAAAGAAACAGGTGGCGATTTAGTTTTATCGGAGGAATTGCGCTTCAAAGATGGGGAGAGCCACGCTTGACTGTGTATGTAGATGTCGCGTTGCTGACCGGTTTCGGCACGGAGGAACCCTATATTGATGAACTAATGAAACATTACGAGGGGCGCAGAGAGGATACAAAAGAATTCGCCCTTGAGCGGAGGGTGCTGCTGTTGCGATCATCGGGAGATATAGGTATAGACATCGTACTGGCTGCGGTGCCTTTCGAGGAAAATGTGGTAGACCACTCGACACACTATGAATTCATGCCCGGCCTTAAACTCCTTACATGCTCAGCCGAGGATTTGATTGTTATGAAAACATTTGCTGATCGGGGTCAGGATTGGGTAGATGTGGAGGGTGTCATCGTCCGTCAGCAAGGCAACCTCGATTGGGCCTATATTTTTGAGGAGCTTTCCCCTCTGTGCGAGTTGAAAGAATCGCCGGAAATTATCAAAAAGCTGGTGTCCATCCGCAGCAAATTAACATAACTGCTTATCCACTAAGAGCAGGCTGGTGAACGACCTCAAAGAGATGGACAAATACCCCTGGACAGGCCACAGCGCCATCCTTGGCCGCCGCAAAGACCCCCTTATTCGCGACCCACAAAAGACAAGTAGTGCCTCCGCCGAAGGCGGATTGTCTTTTTCTCTTTCTTCTGGAAAGGGAAAAAAGCAAAAACAAAATCCTGATCATCCTGTGAATCCTGCCCGCCTAGTTGAATCTGAAAACCATTCAACTGGGGGCAAAAATAAGTCTTTGGCAGAAAAGACGGTTGAAGATGTTCTCAGACATTTTGGGGAAACTTTAAAAGAAGCCCGCCGAAGATACCGACAATTTGTAGAAAAAGGAATAAAACACGGCCGCCGGACAGATTTACAAGGTGGTGGATTGGTATGAAGCGCTGGTGGTGATACATCTGTTTTGTCGCCAAAGCGCAATGAAGATCGTGAGCTTTCAGATGAGAGGATTTTGGGAAGCGGGGATTTTGTTTCGGGTGTAATGAAAAAAGCCAACGACTTGATGGACGATAGAGCGAAATTTAGTATTTCATTGCAGGATTTAGCTTCTAAGGTCTGCTCAAGATTTGAGATCACCTTCGATGAATTAGCATCCAAGAGCCGGAAGCGACAGCTTAGTCAAGCGAGGGGAGTGGTATGTTATTTGGCAGTAGACAAACTGGGGTATAGCGGGGAGAATATAGCAAGAACTTTAAAGATAAGTGGGCCGGGTGTGAACGATTGCCGAGATAGAGGGAATAAGATTCTCCTGTGCCGCCTGCCCCGTAGGTGGGAACCATCGTACCGGGGTTAAATGTGAACCTGCTTTTATTTAACTGGTATGACAAGCCAGAAATTATAAGCGAATATCTGGCATAACTTCATAATGTAACAACGTCCCCCATTAGCCCTTTGCCTTTGTGCCATTGTGAGACAGAGTCAAAGAACACTTGATTACTTTAAATGCCTATGCACTTGACTCCTAATTTCTTTTGTGGCATATTCACTGGGCAGGTGATGACATGCCCAAGAAATATGCTGAATATAGTTTGATAAAGTTTCAAAAAACATTCCCAAACAATGAA
>JAUWXF010000085.1 GCA_030616475.1 Desulfobacterales bacterium | reverse complement strand
TACGTGGACTTTGACCGAAGAGTTCCGCCACCTCATAGCAAGTGAGCCCACAACATACGAGCAGAATCCCGTGAAGCCGGTGATCATATCGCGACTCCTCGGATCGCAGAATCTCTTGCTGTACAGCAATTCGCATGATGTCTGCATCCTTGACCTCAAGCTTGCGCATCATACCACCTCCTTCCTGCTACAAAAGTATAGCAGAAGGAGATGTCATGCGCAATTATTTATGACCGTCTGTATAGAAGCCAACTTCACAAGTATATCTGGGTATGTATGTGATTTAATGGGCCTGGGCATAAAAGATGTTATAGTCACATTTAGTGATAATGGAGGTACAACTACTACTGATAATAATGGATACTTTTCTAAAACGTGGACATATAGTTACGCATGGCATGGTCATGTTACTGTATCAAAATCTGACTATCGGTTTATACCATCACATATTGATTTTCCTTTAAATACTGATGGTCTACATTTAAGCAATAATTTTATTGGAATTATTGATGATAATGATTCTGATTCAGATGGTATTCCTGATGGTTGGGAGATTGATAATAACCTTAATCCTTTGGAATTTGACTCTGGTATTGATAATGATAGTGATGGATTAACTAATTTGGAGGAATATATAACTTATTTAGCTGGATTTCAAGGCGATCCAAATAACTCTTGTCCAAACCAACCAAAAAGTATATGTCCTTATAATACACAAGAAGATGTTATTCTAACTCCAACACTACATAGTTCAATGTATCTAGATGCAGAAGCAGACAATCACATAGCTACTTGGTGGCAAATAGCTAAGAAAAGTTTTGCAAGCCAAGATTTTGTTAATTCAGACATTATATTTGAGGATGCAGGTGAAGAAGTTCATAAAGAGGAAATAACTATTCCAAAAGGAATTCTGAGGCCCGGCGAGAATTATTATTGGAGGCTAAGATACAAAGACTTATACGGCTGGTCGCAATGGTCTTATGAAGCAAATTTCACGACTATCGCATTTAGCGATACTGATGACACCGATGGAAATGGCATCAATGATAATCAAGAGATTGATGCATTCATAGACATGAACGCAGATGGAACGGATGATAATCAGCAGGATAATATTGCTGCTCTCGTAAATGATGTTACTGGCAATAACACAGCGGTTGAAACTGATAACGGGAAAGTGTCTCAAGTAGATATTCAGAATGTTAATGATTTGCCTGATAAACCTCAGGATTATGATTTCCGTGAGGGTGTATTCAACTTCCGCATAGAAAATATCGTTCCGGGCTCTAGGGTAGAAGTGACTTTTTACTTGTCTGACACTTTTTCACAAGGCGATAAATGGTACAGGTATGATGATATTCATGGTTGGCAGGATTATACGGATAGAATTGTGAATGGCATTGGTACTGACAGAGTAACTTTAGAATATATGGATGGTGACTACCAGACAGGTTTCGGAGACTGCGATGGTATTGAGAATGGTGTGATTGTAGATCCAAGTGGTCCTGCAATCCCTCCAACTTCGGGTGGGGAAATCGTTGATGGTGGCGGTGGCGGAGGATCCTCCGGTGGCGGAGGCGGCGGTGGTGGCTGCTTTATCGCCACTACGGCTTATGGGTCTCGTATGGCGGACGATGTTGTAGCCCTGAAAGAGTTCCGTGATAATATCTTGCTGGAGAACGCAGTGGGAAGAAGTTTTGTGAAACTATACTATGAAGTCTCCCCGCCTCTTGCTGATTACATAAATAAGCATGAATCATTGAAGGCAGCGGTTAGAATCAGCCTTATGCCCTTGGTGGCTATCAGTTACTCGGCGCTTTATTTTGGCCCGATAATTACATTAAATATGCTTGTCGCTCTTCTTGTACTTCCAGTGTGCCTTGTTTCGTTTTATCGAAGGAGGGCGAGGGGCTTCTGAGCAGTAAGTTGACCAGAAACATAACGTAGAACCTTGAATTGTAAACACCCAGAGGCAGGGTCAGCCATGGCCTTGCCTTTTCGTCTTATGAAACCACTATATGTGGTATAGCATTCCGTACAAGCCCTTTGGGATCGGGCTGTATATCTCTGCTATAATGCTAAACTTGTGAAAAAGCACACTTTTTTAGGTCGCTGAATGATATCTTGACTTTTGCCCAGGGAAAGCACCTTATCCTTGGGTCAACACGGTCCGACTCCAGCCTGAATTTTTCGGTCTCACCCATGAAAACACCCATTCAGTCTATCGGTTAACCGAATCTTGGTCCAGAACTTGACAAAAGTTGCGATATCGGTTAGGAATCTTTGAAAAAATCGTCTGTTTGGCGAGTGTATCTGTTGGCAAGAAATCTATAGGAAAACATAGGTGTCAGAGTACCAAGAAGAAGTCAAGCAAAAAAATCAGCTTCTTTTGAGACAACACTCCCCCTGTGCCGGTTGAGCCCGGTTTTTTTCGAGCATTATGGAGACCGGACTCAACGATCACGGGAAATTGGAAATTGGGGTCATTGGAAATTGGGGTCATTGGAAATTGGGGTCAAATCTTTCCCCTTGACAATTTAAGTAAGTAATCATGACTTTATCGAATATGTTGTTCAGCTAAATAGGGCCATTTGTCAAGGGGAAAGATTTGACCCCAAGAATACACCCCAAGAATACACAAGAATACACACATACCGTTCGGCAGTCTTCTCGGCTATCCCCGAGCTGACGACCGCATCACGGTATGACAGCCAAAATTTATTGACATTATTTGGTTTTTGATCCATAATGCCCCCCAATTTCATCCTGACTGATCAGGCTTTATTGTAATGTACAGAATTCATCTTTATTGTCAAATACAGATTTCCAGAATACTCAGTATTTTTGGTTTCTAGACAATATATGTTGGGCATTTGAGGATTGACGGAGAGTGTTGAGGTCAGTAGAGTATTTTAGATATGGATACGCTTGAGGGTATTAAAGAGAAGGTTGGTCGGCGTCAGTACGAGTTCTCCAAGCATGCTGTCGATCAGACCATTGTTCGTGAGATCAGCGTAATGGAAGTTGAGGAAGGCTTATTGGGAGAAAGCGAGGTCATCGAGGACTATCCTAAGGATAAGTACGGTCCGAGCTGTCTCATACTCGGCTTTTCGAGAGCAGGGCGACCTCTGCATGTTCAATGCAGCTATCCCAGCCGTCAATTGATCAAGATCATTACGCTGTACGAGCCTGATCCAGCACTATGGGTCAATTACCGAATAAGGAGGGAGAAATGAAAGAGACCATGTTAGATGCACAGGTTAACTATACCATTGAGCATGAAGGTAAGTTTTATATTATTGAACATGTTCCGGCAAGGGTGTGCAAGGAAACGGGAGAGCAGTATTTCTCTCCGGAAACCGTGGAGCACATTCAAGCGCTCATCAAGGGTAATCGGAAGCCTGCGAAGTTTATCGAGACTCCCGTCTACGAATATGCATGATTCATCGGCTAAGGGGGAGCTAAAGGGGACGCTCTTAACTATTTAACTTGATAATCTCAATTGGGTAGCTATTCTGTTTGCATGCCGAGAAAATCACGAATAGATGCCCGCCCGCCTCGCCTGGGCTCGCGACCCGCCTGCCAACGCCTCAGACAGCATTGAGCTTATGTGCCGGCATCTCTGGCAATGGCGGGCAGGTGGCGGGCAGGCTCTGGTAGCCCTCCACCACATCATTGCACTTAAACTAAAAATTTCAGTTCCGGCTGTCAGCAAATCAGCAATTCGAGGCGAGAAGCTGGCAAAGGCTAGAAAATATTCGCTGGTTGGTAAACTTAAGCAAGGCAAGGGCAAGGCAAGGTGTCAGACCTAGGCAAGGCAAGGTGTCAGACCTACACATTTGACAAAAAATGGAATTCCGCAAAAAGTGTAGTTCTTACCCTCATCGGTTGCTCGTGAAGGAACTGCCTTTGTCAAATGTGTAGGTCTGACACCGTTATTCTCCTTTTCGTCTTAAAACTGGGAGGTTTGCCTATGAATAGAACCAAAATGACATACTTCAAAGAGGAAGATGTGTTGCACCTTGCTATCTCTGATGAGAAAGAGGCAGGCAGTGTGGAACCTGAGTCCTAATGTCACAGCCGAGCTGAACGAGAAAGGCGAATTGATAGGAATAGAAATTTTGGAGGCAAGTTCATTTATTCGAGATTCCATACTGGAAGCTGCACAGGCCAAGATGCTAGATTTCGCAGAGTCGCATAACAAATCACTTAACCCGACGCCGTGACATTGTCTGCTACTTCATGCATCTATCGGCGCGGGTTAGCTCAGAGGTTAGGCCTGAGACATTGGAGAACTCAAGTGAAATTCAGCGAACTCGTTAAGTTGCTGGGAAAAAACGGGTTTAAAATCGTGAAAGAAAAGGGCTCCATAAGATATTGATGGAAAGCCTGGATGGAACAAACTGATTCGGATTGATTATCACGGCGCAAAGGAGGTTCCTACGGGTACCTGTCATAACATCTTAAAGGCAGCAGGAATCAAATAATGTTGGAGGGATACTGACATGATTGAATTGCCATATTCATTAGTAATTGAAGCTACTGAAGAACCGGATTATTTTGGTTTCTATTCTCCTGACCTGGAGGGCTTTTCGGGAATAGGTCACTCTGTAGAGGATTGTTTATATAAAGCAAAGTGGGGAATGAAGGAACACATCACTCTATTAAAAGAACAGGGACTTCCAGTTCCCTCTAAAAGCTCAGATCCTAAGATTATTATACAGAACGAAAAAAAATTGGCTGCTGCCTAACGCCAAACGATCTCATCTGCTAACCTCTACGACCGAAGACGGGTTTTCGCCGCCACAGTCGGGCGCAAGTCATTTTCAAGCAAGGAGAAATAGATATGGGTGATAAGGGGAAAAAAGATAAAGGCAAAAGGGAACAACAGAAAAAGGGCCAGCTTACTCCAAAGGAAAAACGAAAATTGAAAAAAGAAAAGAAGAAATAAATGCCCACTACTGTCCGGTGACCTTAAATCAAGCATGGCAGCGTATCGAGGCCCTGTTCCTGGCGCTCGGAGCGAAAACCATTGAGGGGAAAGGAGGCTAAGCCGTACCAGGTGTGCGATGCGCGCAAATTTCTTGAACAAGCAGGGGTAAGACAATGAAGACCATGAAGTATAAAGGATATGCAGCCCGCATTGAATACAGTAGGGAAGTAATGAACGATGAATCACAAAAGAAAAAGAGTACGAAATCGACGAGCAGGGTGCAAGATGTGTAAATATTGGAAACTGAATGGATTTGCAATGGAGCGAGAAGGAGGAGAAAAGTTTGCTGATATGGACTGAAAAAGAGCACAACGAAAAGCCAAAAAGCGGGACGTCCAGAAATAAATAACTTCCGGGTAAAATCTTAAGCGCCTGATATTGTGAGATTATGCAAGGCCTAACAACTCATCGGAGCAGACCGCTTAAAGCGGCTGCTCAATTCTGACGTGTGTGCTCTCGTTACTATAGGCCAAAGATCAATAAGTGAAGTCTTTTATTTTCTTGGATTTAATGGCGCACAGATGATACTTGACACGTTACGAGTTACACGTTATAGCACTCCAAGAACTTAGCTCCGCTTCACTACGTGTCCACCATTCTATATTGATAGTACAGAACACCGCCGCTGAAAGATAACTGATTACAGCCGGTTGTAGAAATTCCGAGACGTTGATTAAATCTTTCGTAACATTTTAGTTCTTTGAAAACATTATCGCATACAGGTGATCCGATTCTAAATCGTCTCAAACTCGCGCATAAGTGAGCGTGAAGAAAGAACAGGGAATAACTTCTGTAAATAACTTCGATTGTGGCCGATATCATTTAAGCCTTAGAAGGAATATGTCATTATGCTGTTCTTTCTTAACGCTCACTAATACGCTCAAACAGTGACCCGCTTTAGAATCGGATCACCTGTATGCTCGTTAGGCTCACTTTTTCAATAGGCTAAATTGATACAATCTTTCAAACACAGAGGCTTGGAAAAATTTTTCACAATAATGAAAGAAGGGGTATTAATCCGAAGCACGCTTCCAAGCTTGGCCGAATTTTAGACCGTTTAGACACATCTGTAAGACCCCAGGATATGAATCTACCTGGCTATAAATTGCATGAGCTTTCTGGAAAACAAAAAGGCACATGGTCAGTTTGGGTTAGCGGTAATTCGCGAGTCACTTTTCAGTTTGACGGTGCTGATGCGATTGTCGTTGATTATTGAGTCCCGAAATGGCAGTTAGGGTTAGCAAGGCAACAAAAACATCCCCTGAAAGTTGGTTATACATGCAGGCAAAATTAGATCTCTGGCTTGCCGAGCAAAAGCCTACCAAGGTTGAACAGTTTGGAGAAGTTGCCGCAGTCTAATTCCTTTCAAATAGACGAAAAGAAATATGAAACAAGTATCCTTCATAAACGTAGAAGATGAAGACCCTGACCTGATCTTGTCATTTGCAATTTGGCATCCAGAATTGGATGACATCAGAAGCCTCATTCTTCTGCGAACCCCAAAATATGAAATATTTCTTGATGAAGCGGAGCGTGGGGTAAATGTTTCCTACGAAGCATGGATGAATGATCAAGACGAAATTCTAAAGAGAGTCGAATTACATGACGAAATGATCAGAATTATCACGACAGACCGTAGCTTCGATTTGGATATAAGCAAAGTTGACGAAGACGAAATTGAGGAGGCGAAAAAGATCCTCAATAGGATGAACTTCGACGATCGTTTTGAAATGAAGATCATCTAACCCGTCGTTCCAGCGGACGCGGTAAACCGCGCCGCTGGAACTCCAACATTAGGCAAGTTCTTTCAATACAGGAGACGAAATGGGGACGTCCATCAAATTATAAATAAGTCATAGTCGAAGCAAAACAACCTATAAATCTATGGACGTCCCCACTCTTTCACCATTTAGGTAAATCCGAATTTCCAAATCACCGGGGCGGAGGACTTATATTGGAGAATCAATTACAGAAATATTTCGGATTCAATTCGTTTAAAAGGGGCCAGGAAGAAGTAATTCTGAAGATAATGAAGGGTGAATCCGTTGCAGCAATTTTCCCCACCGGTGCAGGTAAATCTCTCTGTTATCAACTTCCTGCGATATTGTTGCCTAAAATGACCCTTGTTGTCTCTCCTTTACTTTCCTTGATGAAAGATCAGCTCGATTTTCTGTTGGAGCATAATATTTCTGCGGCCCGACTAGATTCAACTCTTGAAAGAGAAGAATACAATGAAGTCCTTGAAAAAGCAAAGAATGGAGAACTAAAAATACTAATGATTTCAGTGGAACGTTTCAAGAATGAACGATTTCGCTATCATCTTCAAAAAATGAATATCTCTCTGTTGGTCATTGATGAAGCGCATTGTATTTCCGAATGGGGACACAACTTTCGACCTGAATACCTGAAACTGCCTGTTTACCAGAAAGAATTCGGAATAAAACAAATACTGTTGCTGACCGCTACCGCAACAGAACAGGTAATCGATGATATGTGCCGTAAGCTGAAGGTCCCCCGTGAAAATGTTACAATTACCGGATTCTACCGTGAAAATCTTTTTTTACAGATAAGCCCCACAAATGAATCTGAAAAAAATAAAAAACTGATTCAAAGAATCAATGAATCACCTAAAGCTCCTACCATCGTTTACGTTACATTACAGAAAACTGCCGAAAAAGTTGCAGAATTACTTTGTTTAAACGAAATCAATGCACATCCTTATCATGCGGGAATGAAAAGCGAAGAACGGGAACTTATTCAGAACAGATTTATGAATGGAGAACTGGACTGTGTTGTCGCAACAATTGCCTTTGGAATGGGGATAGACAAAGAGAATATCCGCAGGGTAATTCATTATGATCTGCCAAAATCCATCGAAAACTACAGTCAGGAAATCGGGCGTTCCGGAAGAGATGGAGAAAAATCTTTCTGTGAAATTCTGGCAAACAGAGATAATATCAATATTCTGGAAAATTTCATTTATGGTGACACACCGGAAAAAGATTCTATTTATAAGCTGCTTAACAATATAAAACATAATAACGGATTCATTTGGGAAGTCAAATTAACAGCTCTTTCGAATGAACTTAATGTCAGAATACTTCCATTAAAAACATTACTCGTTTACCTTGATATGGAAGGAATTATCACACCGAAATTTACATATTTTGAGGAATATTCTTTTAAATACAATTCTGAACCGGCAAATATCATTGACAGTTTTCAAGGGGAAAGAAAACACTTTGTCACAACTATCATCAAACATTGCTGTGCAAAGAAAATATGGACTTATGTTGATATTCAGGGAATCCTAAAGAACTATAATACAGATCGTAAACGTATTATTACTGCTCTGGAGTATTTTGAAGAAAAAGGATGGATTGAACTGCAGTCCAAACAGGCAATTGAAGTTTACGACATAAAGACCCAAGCTTTCAATATTGATAGGATTACTGAGAAAATGTATAAACTATTTCAAAGCAAGGAAGATCATGACATTCAGAGAATACACAATATGACAGGATTTTTTGAAAATGATTCATGTATCTCTAAAGAACTCGCGGAATATTTCGGAGAAAATCTCGAAAAAGAATATTGTGGTCATTGTTCATTCTGCACAAGTGGAAAAGTAACAATTCAAAACTCAACAGAATTAAAGCCCCTTTCCAGTTTTGATTTTGAAGAGATCACAAATGAATTTATCGGAGCTGTAGGAGAGCATTTTTCCATATTAAATCTGACGAAGTTTCTTTGCGGTGTTTATACGCCTGTTTTCTCAAAACTGAGGATAAAAAAACTTCCTTTTTTCGGCACTTTTGAAAGATATCCTTTTTTGGATGTGAAAAACTGGATTTTGGAGGAGATAAGCGGGGAAAAAAGTCGCAGATCTGGCCCGCCAGATCGTCACCTAGCCTGAGGCCAAAGCGGCATTCAGGGCCTCCTCGGCTGTGGCCACATACTGGATCCCCTTGATGTTGGGCCACGTTGAAAGCCCAATAACCGGTTTGCCCAGTTTAAGGGCAATGCCTATTTCAGACAGGGTACCGTATCCCCCGGAGATCGCTATAAGTAGGTCTGAGCTTCGTACGATCAGTACGTTTCGGGCATGGCCAAGGTCGGTCACGATGGGAATGGTGACATATGGGTTGGCGTGGGCCCTGTCCGGGCCTGGGAGGATGCCGACAGTTTGTCCTCCTGCCTCATATGCCCCCCCGCAAGCACCTTCCATCACACCACCCAGGCCGCCGCATACCAGGATGGCGCCCATCTTGGCTATGCCAGCTCCCACCTCTCGTGCCAGTTCGTAAACCTCGTTGTTGCAGTTGCCTGCCCCGATTACGCCGATCATCTTCATGGTCATTTATCCTCCGGTCATCGTGAATCGTCAACCGCGAATCGAATACGGAGTGCATAACCCGGACGAGCCGGAACCAAAAAAGAAGTGCCTAAAGTGAACTAAAGTGCCTAAAGTTGAGGAATGCGCCTCCGGCGCAACCTGTTTTTAAGACTGACCACGCCGAAGGCGTGCACATTAACTTTAGCTCACTTTAGGCACTTCAAACTTTAGCTCACTATTAATCAATAAGTACAGAAGGTTACGTCACATAGACAATCTTTATGTCGATCTTGCGGCGCTAAGCGCCTACAGATTATTGCACAATCGGCCTTTATATGATATCGAATAATAATCGGATCTCCAAGGGCCTATCATGGCTGACAAGCAAAAATCGCCAAAATCCGCAAAACCTCGTTAGACCCCTGTCATAGAATCGCCTCACGATTTTATATATGCAAAAAGATGCTCCTCATATCCTTTTAATCAACCCGTGGATACACGATTTTGCCGCCTATGATTTCTGGGCCAGGCCGATTGGGCTCCTCACCATCGCCAGTATCCTGAGGATACATGGGTATCAAGTAAGGTATATCGACTGTTTGGACCGGTTTCATCCCGAACTACCACACCCCGGGAAAGCCGGTCGGTTCGGCAAGGGACACTATCTGAAAACACGGATTCCAAAACCCGAAAAGCTATCTGATATACCCAGGAACTATTGCAGATACGGCATACCGGAAAGGCTGGTGCGCAAGGCTATCAACGACAGCCCAAGGCCGGAGGTGGTGCTTGTGACCTCCCTGATGACCTACTGGTATCCGGGGGTCATCGCCCTCATTGAGGTCGTTCGGGAGATGTTGCCCAAAGTGCCCGTGGTGCTGGGGGGAATTTATGCTTCCATTTGTTATGACCATGCCTTGCGACATTCCGGCGCACACATGGTACTTTCCGGTCAGTGCGAAGCCAGCCTCCTTGAGCACATTGGGCAGCTTACAGGATATGCCAGCACATGCCGGTTTTCTCCTGATGAGCTTGATACTTACCCCTATCCGGCTTTTGATATGCAATCCTCTATTCCCTACGTTTCCATCCTTACCGGTCATGGCTGTCCTTTTCGCTGTGCCTATTGTGCATCCGGGTTTTTAAGCCCCACGCTTAGACACAGGTCACCCCAGCATGTGGTGGAGGAAATCGCCTACTGGCATGAGAAATACTCGGTATCAGATTTTGCCTTCTATGATGATGCCCTGCTGATCGATGCAGACAGCCACATCGTACCAATCCTTGAAGGGGTCCTGACCCGGGGGCTTGAGGTGCGCTTCCACACGCCCAATGCACTCCACATAAGACCCCTGTCAAGAGAGGTAGCACAGTTGCTGTTTCGTGCAGGGTTCAAGACCATCCGGCTGGGGCTTGAAACGGCCTTCTTTGATGACCGCAACGCAATGGACAGTAAGGTGGGGCCAGGTGAATTTCAGCAGGCAGTCGATCACTTGAGGGAGGCCGGATTCAACGGCGAAGACATAGGTGCCTATCTCCTTTATGGTCTGCCGGGAGAGGACCTTGCCAAACTTGAGGCCTCCATCAAAATGGTGAAGACCAGTGGCGTGAGGCCCATCCTGGCTCAATACTCACCGATTCCCCACACCGCCCTTTGGTCTGCGGCGGTCAGGGCGTCTCGCTACGATCTGGACACTGATCCGATCTTTCATAATAATTCGATCTTTCCCTGTCAGAAAGAGCCCTTTTCCTGGGAAAGGGTTGGATACTTTAAGCGGTTGGCCCAAGGATAGCACCTTGGCTTTAGAGGGGGGAAGGCAGGTCTTGAATATTATGCAAAATTTTCGTCATCTGGCAAAAATTTCCGTGTCGGAAATGCATAGCTGACACCTTGGATGCAAGCCTTTGATCTGTCTCAAAATTTTGTCCGTGTGGTCACTTCGAGCCATGTTCTTAAATAATATAATGATATAAATGTGTTAGGAATTACAAACATTGGCCGAATTGCAAATGAGATCCGGTCATTTCATAAAGGTGCATTGTCACAACAATTGGCACGATATTTGAGTATTGGTTAGGAGCGTTGAAATAAGAAATCTTGTTTAGTATCAATTTAGCCTATTGAGAAAGCGACGCTAACGAGCATACAGGTGATCCGATTCTAAAGCGGGTCACTGTTTGAGCGTATTAGTGAGCGTTAAGAAAGAACAGCAAAATGGCATATTTTTTCTAAGGGTTAAATGATATCCACCATAATCGAGGTTATTTACAGATGTTATTCCCTGTTCTTTCTTTACGCTCACTTATGCGCGAGTTTGAGCCGGTTTAGAATCGGATCACCTGTATGCGATAATGTTTTCAAAGAACTAAAATGTTACCTTGTTTACACTGTGTAATAACCCGTCATCTGAGGGCCATGAAGCAATGAACCTATCGACCAAGAACATGGTGTGTGCAGTGGTAGTGGCATTTTGCCTGGTTGGCTGTGTTTATGATATCGTGCTTGTTCCACCTGATAGCGGCCTACCCGAAGAGATTTATGCAACCCCGCAACTACTAAACCGTTATCGTATATCAAATGTGGGCATTTTTAGATTCACAGAGCCCCCTTATGCCCCAGGAATGGGCAGAACAGCCGCACAGGACCTGTATGAGGAATTGCTTAGAAACGAGGTCGTCAATGTGACACTTGAGTTGGATGTGTCAGATATGCCCATGGAAAACTTGATAGACATAGCCCGAGCTAAAGATTACGACGTGATTATCACTGGAGATCTGCTCTACTATTTTGAAGGTAGTCTTCATCTGCCGTCACGCGTGGATGAGCGAATGCGGGTGATTCATGTGGCCACAAACGTGACCCTCTGGTATGCCAAAGCAGTAGAAATCGAACCACCTACCCGTTCTACCGACTACTTTATTATGGAAAGCCCCGGTGAACCTGCTCCAGCAGCCAGGGCACTGATGAAGAAGAACGCAGAAAAGTTCTGCAAAATGCTCCTCAACTCACCCCTACAAAAATTCTCGGCCCCAGCAGTGGCTCCAGCCAAACATGGAGGCGACGCCAAACGTACAGCTGCTGCGCAGCAGCCACGCGCGGCGCAGAAGGCCTTGGAAGAGCAGCGTCTCCGGGAAGAGCGCTTGCGCGAGGAGGCCAAAGCGCGCAGGGAGCGTGCTGAGCGGGAAAGATTTCTGAACGAGCACATCCACTTTGAGCTTGACCAATCGAGGCTCCTTCCGGAGGCAAAGGTGATCCTCAAGCGCAAGGCTAAATGGCTCACGGCCCATCCCAGGGTTTCGGCGATTATCGCAGGCCATTGCGACGAACGAGGAACCTACGAAGGTAACATAGCCCTTGGGGGCCGGCGCGCCCGGAGTGCCAAGAGTTATCTGGTCGATCTTGGGATTGCGCACGAACGGCTGACAACCGTCAGCTATGGAGCGGAGATGCCCCTAGATGCAGGCCACAACGAAAATGCCTGGGCCAAAAACAGACGGGCCCAATTTGTGATAGAATAGAAGCGCCTTTCAAGAAAGCCTAAATCACAATCACGGTAACGTCAAAGTAGATTCCAATTTGCTCAAATTAGAGGTGTTTGCAAGACGCTTAAACCCGAAACCCGAATATCGAAATTCGAAACCCTGGCCCAGACCTGGATTTTCAAGGGCAACAGCTTGTTTCGCGGACGTCGCGCCAGGGCGGGCAATTTCAAAATCCGAATATCAAATGACCAAAACATTTACGGAATTGATGCAATATCTATT
>JAUWXF010000323.1 GCA_030616475.1 Desulfobacterales bacterium | reverse complement strand
TGGTGCGATGATCAGTGTGAACAATATGGCGACTGTTGTCCCGATTATGACCAGTTCTGTGGTGGTCCGCCGCCGGTGAGCTGTGAAGGGATATGCGATCAGCAGCATCCGAGTGGTTGTTGGTGCGATGATCAGTGTCAACAATTTGGAGACTGTTGTCCCGATTATGACCAGTTCTGTGGTGGGCCACCTGAAAAGACCTGTGAGGGCAAATGTGGCGGTGAAGGTATAGGTGGCTGCTGGTGCGATGATCAGTGTTCCCAGTATGGAGACTGCTGCCCCGATTATGATCAGTGGTGTGGTGGCGGCTAGGCTTTGAACTCACCGTTATGTCTGCGTGGCGTAAAAACGCCAACGACAGGTAACAATAAAAGGCAGGGTGCGCTAGCCCTGCCTTCTTTTTTTGCTGGCCGGTATCTTCAATAAAACTGTTCGACAGGGGCGCATCGATCATGGCAAGGAAGTTATGATCCCGCCCTAAGACACCCACAACATATATGATTGCCCTACAGCGTTGGTAGCCTATAGGACTGATTCACTTTTAGACATCTCTCCAGTCTCTCCTCATCTCATCATGATTGTCCCTGTTACCTTTCATGCTCAAAGTTGGCATTTCTTTTCCCAATGTTGGAACTGGAATACCCAATATTTTGGGCGTGGATTTCAGTGCAATGTAGTCTAATCATTTGGAATTGTGGATAAATGCTTCAATTGTCTGAATTGGCATAATTTTTGCGGCAAACATAAAAATTGTTCGCCCCCCTTTGTTTGAACACCCCATTTACCGCTGATTCACATGGAGAAACACCTCAAAATCGGCTGACTTGGCTCCCGGCAGGACTTTGTTTGTTATGTCGGGAGCTTTCAGGTTCATCTCTTCAAGTCCAGACCAAGCTTAAAGCCCAGGTTGGTTGATATGCTCTGAAAAACAATTAACCCTATAAACCGAAAGGAGGCCCTAGCATGGTAAAGTTGAAAAAATCTGGATACTTAACAATGAAACATGTTATAAAACAGCATAACAGATTGGTTCTCGTGGGGTTTCTGGCTACAGCAATTGTCCTAGGAGTGACTCCGAATGCACTGGGAACAGGGAATATCCTCCCTCAGTTCCCAGCCGGATCGTTTTGTCCAGGGGATGGAATATTTATAACGTATGCAGATGTGGATGAAGATCCCAGCACAGGAGCCTGGGTTGGGGGCACATGGTATCCTAATGAAACACAGATTGCTCTGATTCCTATTGAGGGAAGGACTCAGACACGTCCACCAGGCTATGAGAGTTATGTATATTTCACGTTTATTGGTTGCAGTGACAGTTGGGAGACGCAAAAGGGGAAGTTCGTCATACGGTTCATCGATGTCATGGCTCCCGGTTGGGTTTGGAATGATCCGAACACGTGGCAGGAGAGACGAATCACAAAAGCCGAGTTGTACCAGACGCACGATTCTTGTGTTAACTACTATAAATATTATGGCCCGTATGACCCGAGGAACGTTTGGAACCCAATGCCTTACATGCGAGCAGTAGCCTATGAGCATTGGTATGGAGTCAACCAACTGGATCAGGTTGAAAGTTACGTTCACGGGACTTTGACCAGTTCGACCGGATTCAGCGAGATCTACTTTTCTACTGACTATTGTGAGAATAATGTTCACTATCTTAATATATTTGCCAGTGCTCAGACATGTGAGGGCCATTGTGGTGGTGAAGGTATAGGTGGCTGCTGGTGCGATGATCAGTGTGAACAATATGGCGACTGTTGTCCCGATTATGACCAGTTCTGTGGTGGTCCGCCGCCGGTGAGCTGTGAAGGGATATGCGATCAGCAGCATCCGAGTGGTTGTTGGTGCG
>JAUWXF010000027.1 GCA_030616475.1 Desulfobacterales bacterium | reverse complement strand
AACGTACGGAGACCGGGACGCCCCCCTGCCTTCTCATGAGAGTCAACAACGGCCCCGACGTCCCCTACAACGCTCAATTCCTCTGTCCTCAACTTTCTTGCCATCATGAACCGGCTCTAAAAGGATTGCTTAAAAACTGGAAGACTATAGGATGTCCCCAAACTCAACAAAGGATTGTCGGCACCCTAAATGACAAATGAAGATGTGCCCCCGGACACTCAAATTTTCCTTTTTTCGAAACTACCCGTTTCGAACAAGCTCGTCAGCACGCTTAATCAAGGTGGGAATTCTGAACCCCCCATGCATGTGCTGGATTGCAGAGGTGGCCTCTTCCAAAGGGATTCCTACAGAGGTCACAAACAGAGGACGAGAACTCCTACTCCTTATGACCTCAGCGACATTCGGCCCCTCAAAAAAAGAGCTCTTTGCGACACCCACAACTTCACTTTTCCTGCCCAGCGCCTCGTAAAGATGCGCCCCAAGGCCAGGCCGCCCCTCTGCACTTAACCACACGTAACCGTCTACTACGATAATGTTTGGTATAGGCTGCACCATTTTAAGCACAGCAAGAATGCATGGAAGCTCTCGCCGGTAAAACTGCCCTGGTTCGTAGGGAGCGACCTTGGATACACGCTCTATAAATTCAGCTTCTGAACTGGATTGCCCCCAGAATGAAAATACGACACAGGCTGCGACAGCCGCTGTTGCTCGATAATCAACGTCCACACACGATATCATCTTCGGTTCAGCGCTCCAACTCTGACCTACCAACCAGTTAGTATATAGTTTCTATAATAATACCAGATTTAAAAACACTTGATAAGCGCCGTTTTGGATTTTGTATAATTTCCTCTGAGGTTCCATGGGTCCGCTACAACGCTCAATTGCTCCATCTTCGACTTTCTTGCCTCATGAACCGGCTCTGAAAGGATTACTTAGAAACTGGAAAACTAAAGAATGTCCCCAACATCTTGACTGCTATCTTTCTGTTTTGGCCGCCCGCCTTTTGGATTGTACTCCCCTGACACATATTTCTCGGCAAATCTTCTGACGCTCTGATTAGGATCATCAAGTGCATTTTCCAAGAAGGACATCCCAAAGAAGCCAGCACCAACCTGATAAGCTCTTTTTCTAACTTGGCCCAAAGAGTGACCGGTGGTTCCCTCAAGGATATCCTTGATTTCTTTGTCCCTAAAGACCTCTGTCTTATGTTCCAACAAATCGAGAGCACCCAATACAAAAAAATGAGAAAGGTCGCGATAGCCCTGTTTTTGCTGATATTTGTAATATTTCTTCACTGTCCTTTTCACACTGCCTCTGATGAGCCCCTCCCATCGGACAGCATAGCGCGGCAGTGAATCGGGGACACCAAAAAGATCTACCGTGTAAAATACCATGAAAGCCCCCTTAAACTGCTTGCCTTTCACCGTCATGACAAGAAGATTTCCTTCACTCTCAAGAAAAACCTTCTCCCTGAGTTGACGCTCCGAGATGACTGTCCGATTATAAGGTGGCTTGTCAAAATTGGAACAGATGGGAAAAGTGTTATTCTCAAAAATCTCACCATTTAGAATACCATTGCACAGACTAGCCTTCCATTCGTCAGACGAATTCTCATTTTCCATAAAACAGTCAAAGACGAAACCCTCCTTGTTCTTGCAGATCCCTTTTTTACTTATGGTTTCCATAAAAAAGATAAGCTTTTCCGCAGCCGAATACCTCTCATCCCCAACAAAGGCGTCTATGCCGCTCTTCAGATCACCCGTGCTAGCCCCATGCATGGCCGAGACAGACTTCTTGATCCTGCGTGCTGTTTCCAAAATACGCTGGTAATTGGGATCCTTCTTGTAACTCATGCTATCCTCCGTGCGTCCAAGGGGTCGCCCTTCGGTTTTGCAGGTTTCAGTTTGAGGTTCCATGAATGTCCCCAAACTTTCTTGTTTAGTTATGAACGTTATTTCCCCTTTGCAGGCAATCAGATTAGGTGTATCCGTTGATTGTCCCCCTTGCTCCTTTTCTTTTGCTCCTACGGGAAGCCATCTCCTCCTACTATTGATTTAGCAAACGTTTCATTTCCTCCACAAATGCTTCGCTCTGTTGAATGATTTCCCCGATTTGATCAGGGTCAAATTGAACGAGTGGTCGATAATCCGCCTTTTGCCTGTTATCAAAAAGCCAGCCATAGTGCTTTCCCCAAAAAACATCGATTTTCTTAGTCCGAATATAATCCCTGTGGAGCGCTGATCGAACCTCTCTATTCTTCGTAAACGTTTTTCCACTCTTTAGAATAGCAGAAGAAAAGGCGTGAAAGCACGCAAAATAAGCATCTCTCACTGCATTTTGAAACCTTCCCGCTGAAAAGTTATCGCGAGCAGATCCAAGATCTTCTTCGGCCTTTTCAATCCAATAATCGATGATGATTTGCTGACTCATGGCACCATAGCCCCCTCTCTGATGATTTCCTGGTAAACAGGAAATTCCATAAATATGCCACCCTCCCACTCATCAGAGGAAGCAAATAAAGGACTGAAAATAACATCATATTCCATGCCTACCTCGAACAGGGCTTCCACAATGGCCTTTTCTTCTTTCCAATGTAATGATCTGGAAGTGATCACGAGTATGTCAATGTCTGAATGCTCATCGTAGTCTGCCCGTGCTTTGGACCCAAACAGGATTACCCTCTCGACAGGGTACTGCTTTTTGAGCATCCCGACGGCTTCCTCGATAGCCTCACGCTCTCTTTTACACAGTGAGCTGTTTTCCCAAGTCTTCATACCCACTCCTTGTTTCAGTCCATGCGCAACGGCATAGGACTTGGTTGAGTAAAATTCTTCCAAGACGCGCGCGGGCCAATGGTCCCAAAATTTCCGCATCCAACTTATTCAGGGTAGTCAACGATGTCCCGGAGGTTTTCTTATCAAGAGTGTAGCCCTGACCATTTGTCCCTCCAAGTGGGCTTTTCGGATCTGTGCTTTGATCTTGGCATCGCCATATTTTCCAAATCTACCGCCCATGGACACTTCCTTGAAGATCTCGCATCAGAGTTATTCAACATAGTCAACAACGTCCCCAAAGTCCCCCAAAGTCCCTTCCGAAGTAAATTGGCTCAATGCGTTATTATTATTGCCCCTCTGATGTTGCCGGCAACTCAACATGTTTGAGCCATTTGTGAGCAGCTTTCTTGGCATCTATTTCTTGGCCCCTTTGTCCCCTTTTTGTCCCCTTTCCCGCCAAGACATAATAAGTACCGGGGAACTTACGGGACGTTATCTATGTTGAATTACGCCCCTCGGTTGTCCGGGATCACTTTGCCTTTAGTCGCTTGCTTCTGCCGTATTGAGCCTTGCGTTCGGCAACCGCTCCTTGTTTTCGGCGCTTTTTCCGTTCAAGCTCTACATGAAGAGTTGCTCCCAGAGCTTCTGCAACCCTGCGCAGCATGCTCAAGGAATGGCCCCCACAGTGCCTTTTCGACCGATGACGATACCCGGCTCGTCAACCAATGGTTGGTCGTGCACTCCCACAGGACCATTTGAACCGTAGACCTTGATATTTCCATTCGTATTGCGTTTTTTCTCGGGCAGTCCTTTCCCGTATGCAAATGGGCAAAAGGAGCCAACAATTGTAGGTGTCCACTCACTCGCCATAGCCCAACACCCCCAAATTCTTCCTGATGGTGGCTTCGAGCCGGTCAGCTTCGGCGAACTGCTCATACAACGTGGCTGAGAGTTTAGCCATCTTCTCTTCAAAAGGAACTCCGTCTCCTCGATCTCGGCTGCGCCCACGTACCGGCCCGGGGTCAATACATAGCCATGTTCCTTGATCTCGTCAGTTGTGGCGCTCTTGCAGAAGCCCGGCACATCTTCGTAGTCGCCGGCGCCGGGTTCGCCACGCCAGGCGTGGTAGGTCGTGGCGATCTTGTCGATCTCTTCGTCGGAGAGATCCCTGTGGATCCGGTCGATGAGAGTGCCCATCTTGCGCGCATCGATGAAAAGCGTGTGACCGCGCCGATTGCGGAACTTACCGTTCTTCTTGTTCCGGGCCACAAACCAGAGGCATACCGGAATCTGCGTCGTGTAAAAAAGCTGGCCAGGCAGCGCGATCATGCAATCCACAAGATCCGCCTCTATGATGCCTTTGCGTATCTCGCCCTCGCTTGCGGTGTTGGTAGACATGGACCCATTGGCCATTACAAAACCTGCAATTCCGTTCGGAGCAAGGTGATGGATGAAGTGCTGAATCCATGCATAGTTGGCATTGTTTACCGGCGGGATACCATGTTTCCAGCGGGCGTCCTTTTTGAGTCTCTGCCCGCCCCAATCGCTCATATTGAAGGGGGGATTGGCGAGGAGAAAGTCGGCCCTCAGGTCTTTGTGAAGATCGTTATGAAAACTATCCGCATTCTGACCTCCGAGATTTGCATCGATCCCACGGATAGCCATGTTAACCTGTTTCTCAGTGATTTAAGGCGATTTTTTATCAGGAACTAACACCAAAGTAAAGCCCAAAGCCCCTACTTAACCTGTATCATAACACATTGTTGTGACAGATACGGTCATGCCGATTTTGGATTGCGGAGTTGGGCTGCATTACTTCAACGGGAGAAATACTTGAACTTATTAAGCGATACGCTTACATAATTCGGTGTGCCTGCAATGAGGGAGTGACATAATCATGTTGCAATTACACGAGGGCTATTCGGACTTGACTTGAAAGAATTGTTTGTTATTATATCCACGTATCACTGATCCCCAGTAGCTCAGTTGGCAGAGCAGATGGCTGTTAACCATCGGGTCCGCGGTTCGAGTCCGTGCTGGGGAGCCAGAAAATATAGAGGCTCGATTGAGAAATCGAGCCTTTTTGTTACAAGATAATCAATCAAAATATGTGGCACGTTTACATATGTGACCGTGGGGGTCAGCTCTATACAGGGATCACGACGGACCTGAATCATCGCGTGAAGCAACACGGTGCAAAGCTTCTATATAGCGAGGCTTTTGAGGATAAACACGAAGCAGCACGAAGGGAGCGTGAGATAAAGGGTTGGCGCCGGGATAAGAAGCTTGGATTAATCGGGGGCACAAGGTGAGCTTGCCCTGAACGGAGCGAAGGGAGTCCGTGCTGGGGAGCCAGGTTTGAATCCGCCCGTTAACTGGCGCGGTTTTTTCTTTTAGTTCAGGCCCCTGTGGCATGGTCCACCGGGGCCTGCTTCTTTATGACATTGTTCCAACACCTGCGGCCATCACTCGGCATGACCCTTGGTAATCATGGCCCATTTTACCCTTGAAACTATTTGCCCTTCTATTATACAAGCACCTCAAAAAACTCAGATCGATAATGGGGAACCATGAAGGTACTCGTTTACGGGTCGGGAGGCAGGGACCATTGCCTTGCCGACAAATACGCAGATAGCCAGCATGTTGACAAGGTCTATTTCGCACCGGGAAATCCGGGGATTCTGCAAACACCAAAGGGTCATGAGGAGAGAAGGCTCATAGAGCTTGTCCATTTGAAGGACTTTGGCGAAGCTGCAGGTTTTTGCGTGGAGCGCGGTGTAGACCTGGTTGATGTTGGATCTGAAAATCCTCTGGAAGAGGGGCTCATCGATGTATTGAATGTTAGGGGGATACGAACCATCGGGCCCAGGAAGGAATACGTAAAAATTGAAAGCGACCGGGCATTTACCGATGATCTTTTGCGACGAATAGGGGTTCCCAAGCCAGAGTATCAGGTCTTTGACGACCCGGAAAACGCGAAGACATATGTTCGCAATATCGGCTACCAGGTCGTGGTCAAGGCAAACGGGCTTGCTGCCGGAAAGGGTGCCATAGTCTGCGACGAGGTTCCAGATGCCATCGCTGCCATTGATAAGGTCATGATAGAGGCGGTCTTCGGAGAATCAGGCAACAGGGTGGTTATTGAGGAAAGAAAATACGGAACAGAGATCTCCTTTTTTGCTTACCTTGACGGTGAACACGTGCTGCCCCTAAAGATGTTCGCCCAGGACTACAAGCCGGCATTTGACGCGGATGACAAGGCGTCGATTGAGCAGTTTGGCGGAAACCTGAACACGGGCGGCACGGGATGTTACTGCCCCCACAAGCTCGTCAGCCCATGGTTGATCAATAGAATCATAAAAGAGATCGTCAATCCAACAGTGAATGAGATTTATAACAATTTAGGCTGGCCATACAAAGGGGTTCTTTACTTCGGCCTGAATCTTGACCCCTATGACAACCTTGATGTCTTTGAAATCAACGTGAGACACGGAGACCCAGAATGGGAGGTGTTGGCCCGGAAATTGAGTACGGACCTCTTTGAAATGGGCATGGCGGTATGGGAAGGATCTTTGGACCAGGTAAAGCAGGTATGGAATAACCAGCATTACGTGGACGTCATTGCCATGGAAGGCCGCTCAAAGGCCTCCAGGGGATGGAACAAGGGATACCCCGGCCGCTACGGCAAAGGTCATAAGATCATTGGCCTGGACGAAATAGAAAGGGGCATTGCCATCTATTTCGCCGGTGTTGATGAGAATCCACAAAAAGGCCTGGTCACCTACGGGGGCAGAGTTCTGCACGTGGTGGCCGGAGACCCAACCCTAAAAGGAGCCAGGGAGAAGGCCTATAGAAATATAAAGAAGCTCGTCTTCCTGGATCACAACAACAACGGCGCAAATTGTCTAAGGTTCCGCCACACCATAGGACTATGAGGCGATGGGAGCATTCCCGATTTCTTGCCGACCTCAACTATGACGTGTTAAATAGATAAAAAAAACGGAAAACTCGAAATCCGAAATCCGAAGCACGAAACAAATCCGAATGACCAAAGCACAAAATCCTAAACAATACGGTATATAACCTATTCAATTTTCAAAGAAAGTCCTGAAAGCGAAAAAGAGGTTTTGGTCATTCGATTTTTGAATTTTGAATTTGTTTGCGGCTTGCGCCTTGAAAACAGTACGGATTTCGACCTGCCCGCCATTGCCAGAGACCTGCCCGCCATTGCCGTGTATGGGGGCATTGCAGCTTCCCGGCGACCGTGGCGATGGCAGGCGGGTGCCGGCACATAAGCTAAATGCTGTCTCAGGCGTTGGCAGGCGGGTATTCGGATTTGCGGCTTACGCCTTGAGAACAGTACGGATTTATTCATTACGGTGTAAGAATCTGGGAATGCACCCTGAGGCAATGGAGTCGAAGATGAAATCACCAGGGGATCAAGACAAGCCTCCAGTTGTGGGCATCGTCATGGGCAGCGATTCAGACTGGGGAGTCATGGAAAAGGCCATTTCGGTCCTGAATAATCTGAACATACCCTTTGATGTGACTGTTTCCTCCGCCCACCGCAGCCCCGAAAGGACGGCCGACTATGCCCGTTCGGCCCGGACCAGAGGTCTTAGGGTGATCATTGCAGGGGCAGGGGCCGCAGCACATCTGGCGGGATCGATTGCGGCACTGACCACACTGCCTGTGATTGGCGTTCCTCTCGATTCCTCCTCCCTGAAAGGCCTGGACGCACTGCTCGCCACGGTCCAGATGCCTGCTGGTGTGCCCGTGGCCACCATGGCCATAGGGGCTGCCGGGGCAAAGAACGCCGCCATATTGGCCGCGCAGATCCTGGCAATTAGTGACCCCGGGATCGAAGGGAGGCTGGAACAATTCAAAAAGAAGATGGCCAGCCAGGTGGCACAAAAGGCCGAAACCTTGCGCAAGAAGGTATGAGCCATGAATCGTGAACCGAATAACGAACTTAGTTCGCTCCGCTCACAATTGGAATACTGGAATATTGGAATGGTGGACACGTAGTGAAGCTTGCGCTCATCTTGGGTTTAAGAGGATTTTGGTCTTTTTTTCTTTTACATCATGAGCGCAGGCTTCACTTCGTGTCCATTATTCCCTGATCGAACTTGCAGTAGCGCCAATAAACATCTATAACTTCAATAGGTTGTAGAATTTCCGAGACGTGAAATCATGAAGGACTGCGAAATCCTTTCTGTGGTTCCGGAATCTCCTGATCAGGACACAATCGGCGAGGCTGCCGCATTGATCAAGAAGGGCGGTCTTGTGGTTTTCCCCACGAGCAGCTTTTACGGCCTCGGGACAAAGGCCTTTAACGCTGAAGCCGTAGATAGAGTCTTTCGGGTCAAAAAGCGTGATCCCCAAAAACCCGTTCTCATCCTGGTCGCCTCTCTGTCCGATGTTGCCCCCCTGGTCCGATCGATTCCAATGACAGCAATGCGCTTAATGGAAGCCTTTTGGCCGGGGAGTCTGACACTCGTCTTTCAGGCTGCAGAGCTCCTTCCACCCAATCTCACCGGTTACACGGGAAAAATCGGCATACGCCTTGCCAGCCATCCCGTGGCTTCTGCCCTGATAACAGCGGTGGGAGGCCCCATTACGGGGACCAGCGCCAATCTTTCCGGAAAAGGCGGCTGCACTGCGGCGGCTGAGATAGATCGCTATATCAAGGATCAAGTCGATTTGGTGCTGGATGCAGGCAAACTTGCCGGTGGAAAGGGATCCACCGTTGTGGACGTGACCGTGCATCCCCCGAAGATCCTCCGTAAAGGGGCGGTTGGTGCTGAAAAGGTTGTGGCCATGTTCATAGCATGAGGAATGTGTTCGCCCTTTACATTTGACAGATTGTTGTTTAAAATCTAGTACCTCGTCTCATAAATTCTGCATCATTTTGAAATGGCAAAATGAAATATCGCAGAAGTACATACATTTCATCCATCTGTCAGAGACGGAGAAACCCGTACTGTTTTCAAGGCGTGAGCCGCAAATTCGAATATCGAAATTCGAAACAAATTCGAATGACAAAAATATCAATGACCAAAACACTAAAAGACACAGGGCTAAACTGCTTTTGTATGTTTTGAATTTTGAACATTTGAATTTTGATATTGTTTCGGATTTTGATATTCGATATTCGGATTTTGACAGCCGTTATGATGTTTCGGCAACATGTTGAATTGCCAAAATCGAATACAGAACTTTTGGGACAGCGCACTAGTCGTTCAATTGATGTGCCCAGACACCTTAGAATAAGAAGAGGTCACAATGGGTGTAACGATGAATAGCCAGGCAAGAAGAGACGCCCTTTTGAAGGTTGTTTTCCATTCTTCTTTCCAAAGGGGAAGATTCAAGCTCTCCTCCGGTAGAGAAAGCGACTTCTATCTGGATGCAAAACAAACAACCCTCGTTGGGAAAAGCTCTTTGTTGGTTGCGGAGATTTTGCTTGATGAAGTAATAAACTCCAAAATCGACTCAATAGGGGGATTGGCAATAGGAGCTGATCCCATAATAGGCTCCGTTCTTCCGGTCAGTGCTCTTAAAGGCTATCCGCTCAGGGGCTTTATTGTAAGAAAAGAGGGGCCAAAGGGGCACGGATTGCGAAGGCTAATTGAAGGTGCAATAGAAGAAGGCGACAGGGTGATAATAGTTGATGATGTCATCACAACAGGGGCCTCTGCCTACGAAGCCGTGAAAGCAGTGGAAAAAATTCAATGTAAAGTTGTAAAAGTCATCCCTCTCATTGACAGAAATGAGGGAGGGAGGGAGTTATTTGAGACGAAAGGCTACGATTATTCCCCCCTAATAACCATAGAGGAAATTGTCAAATTCGAAAAAGCAGTCCAGAGAAAACATTAGAACCGAAGCGCTTTCAGGGACGAAGAAGATTATGCCAGGTCCTTTGAAATGGATACGTAAAACGTTGTGCCCTTTTTTGGTTCGGATTCGAACCAGACTTTTCCCTTGTGGGCTTCCACGATTTCTTTCACAATGGTTAAACCCAGGCCCGAGCCTTCGGTTTGCTCCGATCCCGGAAGTCTTCGGAACATTTGAAAGATCACCTCGGAATCCTTCTTTTTCATAGCCGCCCCGTTGTTGCTGAACGAAAATATATGGAAACACTCGTCCTGGTCATAGCCTATGTCGATTCTGTTAAGATTCTTTCCCGCGTGTTTCAGCGCATTTTCTATCAGGTTTCTAAAAGCCCGCGTTATGGCCATCTGATCTGCCATAATCTCGGGAATGGTGTCGGGTTCCGACCATGCTATATTCCGCTCCTTCAACACGGGTGACACCTCATTCCTGATATGTCTTATGATCCTTCTAATATTGGTCTTTTCAATATTGAAAGAGACTCTTTTTGACTTGATATAATCATTGATATCTCTAGTAAATATCTCAATCTGTTCGGCTGCCTTCTTTATTTGCTCGCAGTATCTTATTCCTCTTTTATCCAGCCTGTGTTCATATTTTTCAGCGAGTAATCTGGCAAACCCGGAGACGCCAATAGCGGGGTTCTTGAGATCGTGTGAGATCGTGTAGGCAAAGAATTCCAGCTCCTCTTTTGTCCTTCTGATCTCTTCTGCTTTTTTCCGGATATCCTCATAGAGCCTTGCCACGTTCACTGCAATGGCGATCTGGTTACCCATGGCGATCAATAGATCAATCTTTGCTTCAGTCACTGAAATCATACGTTTTGAAGATAGATTCATGACGCCTACAACCTTGTCTTTTACTATAAGGGGTACGCATATAATGACCTTGAATCCCATGCCCTGAAGAAGGGCTGCCCTTGCTCTGTCTTCCAGGTCGGAAACCCTTTGGGCGATAAAAGTCTTCGTTCGAGCCGCTTTGCCCGAAAAGCCCTCACTTATTCGAATCTTGCGTAACCCTTCCAACTGGTCCTTTTCAATTCCTTTGTAGGCAACTAGTTCAAGGCACTGCTCGGTTCTATCCATCAAGTAAATCCTGACAGCATATACCTTAAAGTGCTCCCGTACTTTCACGATCGCTCTATCCAGAACCTCTTGAAGGCCAAGAGAACTCGTCAGGTCGCTGCCAATGTCATACAGGACGGCAAGCTCCTTATGCCTCTTTTTAAGCTTCGTGTGGCTAAATTTGGTCGATATATACCTTTTGTCAACTAACATGATTCAGCAGCTCCGACTTGGTTGACGTTTTCTTTACAAAGTTCGGATATAGCTCCTTTGCACATTTCGGGCAAATGCTGTGGGTAAACTCAACTTCCGTACGGTCTCCAATATAGGCTTCAATTTGGACCCAGTTGCCGTCATCGTCACGTATTTTTTTGCATTTTGCACATATCGGGAGAAATCCGCTGAGTATCTTGGTAAGCGCCTTTTGAAGTCGTTTTTGGACCCTTTCCCGTGCTTCATCCGCCCGCCTGCGCTCAACGAATCTATTTATCCTTGCGGCAATCGCATTGATCAAGTCTCTTTCTGCCCTTAAAAAAGGCCCTTCGTCACGCTCAGGTCTTTCTTCCCCATAGTAGACTTCGATGACACCGACCTTCTTTCCATCAACGATAAGGTCTGCGGCCTGCCTGCACGGGCCGCCTTCAAACCGGTCGCTGACATATACCTGACCTTCAAACATCAGCCGGGCAGAAGCAATCTCTGAATACTGCCACCCCTGGGAGACTGAGGCGACAACCTCTTGCAGCCTTTGCTCCAGAGAAATCCCCGGGCGATTCATGATCTCAAAAACCGTGTATAGACAGTTGAGTTCTTTCTCTAATTTCTTGACCTTTTGTTCCAATTCTTCGTAGGTTGGCCTTCTCTTCATCGGGTGGCCTTCTGTTGGTTTATGAACAACCTCTCTGAAAAAAGGTAGGCGTTCAGAGGTTCAGAGTTCACCGTCTTTTGATTGTCGATTTACGATTGTCGATTGTCGATTGTTTTTTCATTGTTCAATCTTCAATCTTCAATCTTCAATGTTAACCCTGAACCATTGAGCCCGTGAACGGTTACCGATTTTATGACTTGAAAAAGCCATATTTCCTGCTATATATCCCCCGGTGAAACCTGATCCATGGCATGATTATTATGCAAGACGTGCTCGTGAGGAAGGATATCCTGCGCGATCCGTTTACAAGCTTGAGGAGATTCAAAAAAGGTTTGGCGTCCTGAAAAGAGGGGGCAGAGTGCTTGATCTGGGCTCCTGCCCGGGCTCCTGGCTGCTATTTGCCTCAAGGGTTGTAGGAGATAGAGGCCTCGTTGTTGGAGTGGACATAACCCCTCTTACCCTTCGGCTCCCATCCAATGTTCGCTTCGTACAGCATGATGCGCTTGCCTGGGATGAGCCATTCCTGGAGGCCGTTGGGACAAATTTTCAAACAGTTCTGAGCGATATGGCCCCGTCTACTACTGGGAGCAAGTTTGTGGATGCGCAGAGGTCGCTTCAACTGAGTGAATCGGCCTTAGCCATTTCGGCCAGTGTGCTGAGGCCACAAGGGGCCTTTGTGTGCAAGATTTTTCACGGCTCTGACTTCAAAGGGTTTTCAGATAGGGTCAGGAGATCCTTTGGCCGAGTTGTGCACTTCAAACCAAAATCGAGCAGAAAGGCAAGCAAGGAGATCTATATTGTTGGATTGGGAAGGACGTAAGTCTCCTGAACTCTAACGGAAAGAGAGGCAAGGACAAGATACAACAGGGAAATGAGGAGGGAAGATGTCTGGGCATTCAAAGTGGAGTACAATCAAGCGTAAGAAGGGCATAACAGACGCCAGGCGGGGCAAAGTTTTTACAAGGCTGATCAAAGAGATCACCGTAGCTGCACGCTTCGGAGGAGGCGATCCGGATGCCAACTCGCGTCTGCGCACATCTATTGCCGCGGCCAAGGCAGAGAATATGCCCAAGGACAACATTGAAAGGGCTATAAAGAAGGGGACCGGGGAACTGGAGGGGGTTACCTACGAAGAGGTCTATTATGAAGGATACGGTCCCGGTGGGGCGGCGGTTTTGGTGGAATCCTTGACCGATAACAAAAAGCGCACGGTGGCTGATATCCGTTACATTTTTAGCAAATCTGGTGGGAGCCTGGGTGAGGCCGGCTGCGTAGCCTGGATGTTTGAAAAAAAAGGCCTGTTCGTATTTGAAAAGGGTGAGACAGATGAAGAGACACTCATGGAGGCGGTCCTGGACGTCGGGGCAGAGGATATCCGGGATGAAGAAAGCACCTTGGAGGTCATCACGTCCCCAGAGGATTTCGAAGCGGTGAAAAAGGCGCTGGATGAAAGGAACATGCGCTACTTGGTTGCCGAAATCACCATGGTACCCAAGAATACAGTCAAACTAAAAGACAAGCAGGCCGAACAGATGCTTCGGCTCATGGACAGCTTAGAAGACTCAGACGATGTCCAGAAGGTCTATTCAAATTTTGACATTGCTGACAAGACACTTGAGCAAATAGGTAGGGCATAGGTTTACCGTGGGTTATCTGATGTTTTTTTCTGAAAAAAGTACTTGCAAAACGATTTATTCTATAGTATGCGGCATGGCAGTTCGGCAGTTGACACCATACGGGCAAGTAGGAAAGGGAGGCTGCTTTGCTGGTACTGGATGAACTACGGTACTCTGACGACCATATGTGGATCCGATATGAAGACAATCACACAGTCACCCTCGGCATAACCGATTTTGCCCAGTTACAACTTGGAAAACTCAATTATGTGGAACTCCCTAATGAGGGTGATGAGATTGTTACCTGTGAGTGCTTTGGAAGTGTGGAGTGTGGCAGACTCTTTAACGATCTTTACGCCCCAGTCTGTGGCCGGGTTGTTTCAGTCAACAGCGAGATTATTGACAACCCCTCATTGATCAATTACTCGCCTTACAACCAAGGCTGGATCATCCGGGCCAAGCTCTTTTCCTTACGTGACCTAGATGTGCTCATGTCCGCCAGTGATTATGAAGAATACATACTAACCAAGCACCTGCCGATATAACCCTCGGCCCCCCCTTACCCGGCAATAATTTCACGTCTCGGAATTTCTACAACCTATTGAAATTCCTATGACTTTAGTTGAGTAGTTGAGTTGTCGAGTGGTTAAGTTGTGAGGTCGTTGGACCACTCAACCACTTAACTACTCAACTACTCGACCAATTGTGAGCGAAGCGAACTAAGTTGGAGCATGCGTTCCACCGCCTTGGCGGCGGGTTTGCGCACCTTTTCCGGGACCTTCACCTCGCACGTCATATCTGTTATGGCTCTCAGGACATCGCCAAACGTGGTCCGTTTCATGTCTTCACATACCATGGATTCAGAGGCCCTGTAGAACGACTTGTTCGGGTTTGCCTTCTGGAGCGGATAGACAAGTCCCTCCTCGGTGCCCACGATGAAAGACTCGTTATCAGAGTCTTTGGCAAAATTGAGCATCCCGGACGTACTAAGTACCGCATCGGCCAAAGCCAACACCTCGGGCCGGCATTCCGGATGGGCCATAAAAAGGGCATCAGGATGGGCGGCCTTTGCATTCAGTACCTCTTCGGCACTTAACTGATCGTGTATCGGGCAATACCCATCCCAGCAATGAATCCTTTTAGCACTTTTGGAAGCTGCATATTGACAAAGGTTCCGATCCGGGGTCATCAAGATTTCATCTTCTGCTAAGCTGTTCACCACAGCTACCGCGTTGGCAGAAGTGCAACAGATCGTAGAATGCGCCTTGACCGAGGCAGTGGAATTCACATAGGTAACCACAGGCATCTCGCCCAATTCAGCCAGCCTGGCCTTGAGGGCTTCAGGTGTGATCATGTCAGCCATGGGACATCCGGCGTCCCGGCGAGGCATGAGCACTGTTTTGTCCGGTGATACGATGGAAGCGGTCTCGGCCATAAAGCGCACCCCGCAAAAAACAATCACATCAGCATCGGTCTTGGCTGCCTTGATGCTCAGATCAAGGGAATCCCCTGTCAGGTCGGCAATGTCCTGAATCTCTGGTCGTTGATAGTTGTGGGCCAGTAAAATCGCATTGCGCTCTTTTAGAAGCGCCCTAATCTCCTGTGCATCGAATTTGTCATCTGTCATTTGTCAGTGAAAGTGAGCTGCTGGAGCACTTCTGCACCATTCGGGATCTCAAATACAAACAAGGATGAATTTAGCCCCTGGTCAAACCTATAGCTGTCAAACCGGATAGTTGTTTTGTCTCCAAAGGCATTGTAGGTAACCGCTTGCACGATGTCAAAAGTCTCTTTTGAGATGAACAAATGGAGCTCGGCCAGGCTGGGCCGCTCTCTCTTCGGAACAAGCCTCAAGACATAACGGTCTTTTTCTTGAAACTCCTTGGGCGCGAGTTCAAGGATGAATTCCCTGGAAAGTTCCCCGGGTTTGGTAAAGAAGTCTGTGCCCTTTTTGCTGCCAAAATAGTCGACAGCCCGACCCAGCATAACCTGGTTTTCTGCTGGCCTGTAAATCCAGACCGTGTCCCCGTCCGTTATAATGAGATATTCTTCCGGCGTCTTATAGTGCCAACGCATCGTGCCAGGACGACCGAAATAGAGGTGACCCTTGGCTGTGTCAACTATGCCCATTGCTTTTAAATGCGACTCCTGGACGAAATCGGCCTCAAAATCGCCTGCTGCATATCGGTGTTGGACCCGGTCCAGGATGTCGGCCGCACCCAGGCCCCAGCATGGTTCATGCAAGAGACCAAATAAAATAGTACAAATGAGGAGAGATCGAATCATGATCCTTGTCGTATTGAGTGCCTAAAGTGAGCTAAAGTGAACTAAAGTGCCTAAAATTTAAGGATGAAAAGCTCATGTGTCATCTGCCTAATACCTTTAACTAACTTTAGGCACTTTAGACACTTTAGGCACTTTAGCTCACTCTTTATTTATGAATCGCTATATCCCTTAACCAGCACATCTCGAGGCTTGCTTCCGTCAGATGGCCCCACCACGCCATCACGTTCCATCACTTCGATCATTCGGGCCGCTCGATTATACCCTACCCTCAGACGACGCTGAATCATTGAGATGGAAGCCTGTCCGGTCTCGGTGACCAGAGCAACAGCCTCATCGTATTTTTCGTCGTATTCATCTTCACCCTCCTTGTCCTCCTCCTCGGGCCTGGCCTTAAGGATGCCTTCGTCATAAACCGGTTTTTGTTGGTTCTTCAAAAATCCTGTGATTCGACGAATCTCGACCTCCGAAACAAAGGCCCCGTGGATACGCTGCAGCCTGGCAGTACCAGGAGGGAGCAAGAGCATATCACCCTTTCCTAGGAGAGTCTCGGCACCATTGGCATCCAAGATAGTCCTCGAGTCCGTTCTGGAAGAAACCTGAAAGGAGATCCTGGTCGGGAAGTTGGCCTTGATGATGCCGGTCAGGACATCCACTGAAGGCCTCTGGGTGGCAATCAGCAGGTGAATGCCGGCCGCACGGGCCATCTGGGCCAAGCGCGTCAGGGCTAGCTCCACATCCCTGGAAGCTACCAGCATGAGATCGGCCAGCTCGTCAATGACAATCACAATAAAGGGGAGCCCTTCAGACGTACTTTCCGTCTCAGGCGCAGGTCTATCCCCTGACCCTTCGGTCTGTTTGAGCATGTCCATCTCTCTGGCCAGCTTTTGATGGTACTGGTCTATGTTACGCACGCTCTTTTCAGCCATAAGGGTATACCGGCGCTCCATCTCATGAACTGCCCAATGCAGGGTCCGGGTTGCCTTCCTGGCATCCACAACTACGGGTGAGATCATGTGCGGGATGCCTTCGTAGGCAGATAGCTCGATGCGCTTTGGGTCGATCAACAGGAGCTTTGTCTCATCCGGGGTTGCCTTGTACAGGATACTGCAGATCATGGCGTTTAAGGCCACACTCTTGCCGGATCCTGTGGCGCCTGCGATCAAAAGGTGGGGCATTGTTGCCAAATCGGTCATAACCGGATTTCCCATGATGTCCTTGCCCAGAGCCAGGGTCAGCTTGGACTTTGAACGTTCAAAGGCCTCAGAGGCAATGATATCTTCCAACCTTACGGGTTCCCTGCTTGCATTTGCAACCTCTATCCCGATGACTGATTTGCCGGGAATGGGCGCAACGATACGAATGCTGGTAGCCCGAAGGGCCATGGCCAGGTCATCCGCCAAGCTCACCACCTTGTTGATCTTGACACCCGGTGCAGGCTCGTATTCGTACATGGTAACCACCGGCCCTGGGTACACAGCCACCACTTTGCCCGATACATCAAAATCGCTCAGCTTCTTTTCCAGGAGCTTCGACTGCATCTGGAGGCTTTCGTGATCCACTGGTTTGACCTCTGCCTTAGAGTCCTCCAGCAGGTCTGTGGGCGGGAGCCTAAACCCCTGGCCCGCAGCCATGAATTCAAAAGCTTGCTGTCTGCCGGCCGGGACCTCCTTGACTTGTTTTCGGCGGGGTCCTATGACTTTTACAGAAGCTTTCTTTCTGGGTGAATGTTTGTCTCTTGCCTCGGTGCGTCTCTTGGCCTTGCTGCGGCGCTCTCTCCAGATGATCCAGGCAGTGGTTGCCCGGCTGAATACCCAGGTGCAGACCCTGCTAAGCGATTTGAACAGAGCAATAAGTGATAGCCGGGTGGTCATGACGAAAGCGATGGTCCAGATAGTGAGAAGAAAAACGAGTCCCCCCGTCCTGTTGGAATACTTCACAACAATCTTGGCCAAGGGAATCCCCACAACCCCACCGCTCGAAAACCGCTTCCCAAAGACCACATAGTGGCTTTGATGCATGGACAAAAGCCCCCCGGTCGTAACCGCTAACAGCAGGCCACCAACAACGGCCAGTATGATCAACCCCCTGGCGTATCCCTTGAAGGTATACAAACTGATAATGAGCAAGAGGACGGGTATCCAGAAGGCGCCCAGCCCAAAGAGGTAGATGAGAAAACCAGCCACGTGGGCACCTACTGGTCCGAACAGGTTCTGGACATCGGCTGAAGCCCCGGCACGGTTAATGGAAGGATCCGACGGGTGGTAAGAAAGGAGGCTCACAGCCGTAAATATGAGGGCAAATACGAGCACAACCCCCAAGATTTCCTTGCGCATCCCTTACTTCAGACCTCCTGCTTTTATCCTTTCCAGCTCTCTTTTCATTGTGGACCTGACCGATTCCATCAGGACTTCCTTGGTCTTGTTGTTGTAATGTGTCGTCTCAATAGGCGGGTTGATACTGAGAATAATTTGACCCCGTTTTATCCGGAGCCTCCCTTTTGGCATGACATGGTGACTCCCATAAATAACAACAGGGACAATGGGCCGTCCCGAGCGAATGGCTAAATGGAACCCACCCACCTTGAATGGCTTGATCTGACCGTCCGTGCTCCGCGTCCCCTCCGGAAAGACCACCACCGAAACCCCCTGGGCAATCTTTTGAGCTGCCTCTATAAGGCTTTTGTAGGCCGACTTTCGATTAGAGCGGTCAATACTGATATAGCCCACGCGCGCCATTGAATACCCGAAAACAGGGATCTGGAAGAGTTCCATCTTGGCCAGCCATCGGAACTGGACCGGCAGATACCCGAGGAGTGTCAGGATATCGAACATGCTCTGGTGATTGGCCATATAGACGTAAGCGGCACCGGGATCGAGATGTTCCAGTCCTTGAACCGATACCTTGACACGGCTCACAAAGACAATGGTCCTTGCCCAGAACCTTCCCACCAAGTGAGGGAAGTTGCCACCCTCTTTTAAGAATGAGGCAACAATGGCACCCGTAGTACAAAGGAAGGTGATCAAAACGATCCAGGCCGAGAGCAGGGCTGTCCGTATCATATTTCACATCTTTTAGGCCAGAATCTTCAGCGTCTCAAAAATTGAATCTGCAAACCGAATAATGCTGTCTCTTTGTGCCTCATTGGCATAATGAATACAGTCACACCGAACCCGGTTTCGCGTTCGGATCAAGAATTCAAACGAGATCACCGTTGCCTCCAGTGCAACAGCAAAATAGAATGGCTGGCAGTCGGCATGGGCGGCCTGAACCTCATCCAATAGATCAGCATCCAGAGGGACCCAGTAGACACCCTCTATGTGGGAAGAACCAAAACGCTCATCCAAATATGCCTTGATCTTCTCATAGTCCATGGGCCGAAGCTCATCAATGCGGTACTGTTTCATATGTAGTACCAGTCTCCTTTATACAGCTATACGTAACTACTCAGGTTGTCAGGTTCACGGTTCATGATAAAACGGTTCAACGGTTCAGCGGTTCAGAGGTTAACCGTGAACCCGGAACCATGAACCTGGAACCTAAGTAGTGCCTGAACGAAAAGTCATGTTCAGGCAAAATCCGAATATCGAAACTCGAAATTCGAAACAAATTCGAATATCAAATGACAAAATGACATAAACTAACACATTGGAAGTTCGATGTTTTTGTCATTGGAGCATTCGTATTTTGGTTATTGTTTCGGATTTCGTGTTTAGCGCAAGCTTCACTTCGTGTCGGATTTCGGATTTCCGACCGAAAAAAACAGGGTTTTCGTTCAGACACTAAGTAGCTACCATATTTGTTTTTCTATCACACATTTTTGCCTTGATAAAGAGAAAATCCCGCAGCACCTTGGGTGCTGCGGGACTTTCTTCGTTTTGCGGCTCGGATCTTATGCAATTACGAACTTGGCTCCGCTTCGCTCCGCAATTGGATGGCACAAATTCACTACCGCCAAAAGCTCAGTTATTTCAATAAATTGTAGAATTCACGAGAAGTTTATTTATCCTTGACCTCCTCAAAATCGGCATCCACCACGTCTTCGTCCTTGGAACCCTTAGCTTCGGCCTGTGCAGAAGGCCCACCAGCTTGCTCACCTGCCTGCTCTGCGCCAGAGGCCTTGGCATACATGGCTTCAGCCAATTTGTGAGAGGTTTGCATCAGTTCTTCACTGAGACGCTTGATCTCATCGGTATCGGTCCCTTCCGTGGCCTTCTTGAGACCTTCAATGGCCCCTTCGATATTTGACTTGAGGCTCGGATCTACCTTGTCGCCCAGTTCTCGCATTGACTTTTCAGTCTGATAGATAAGACTGTCAGCGTGGTTCCGGGCGTCTACCAGGGCTCTTTTCTTTTTGTCCTCCTCGGCATGCAGTTCGGCGTCCTTTGTCAGCCTTTGGATTTCCTCTTCCGAAAGTCCACTGGATGCGGTGATCTGTATCGATTGTTCCTTTCCGGTCCCCAGGTCTTTCGCAGAGACATGAACAATTCCATTGGCATCGATGTCAAAGGTGACATCAATCTGCGGCATGCCCCGGGGCGCCGGGGGGATGCCAACCAGTTCAAAGCGGCCCAGAGTTTTGTTGTATTCGGCCATTTCGCGTTCGCCCTGAAGCACATGAATCGAAACCGCAGGCTGATTATCAGCAGCGGTGGAAAATATCTGACTCTTCTTCGTGGGTATCGTGGTATTCTTTTCGATCAATTTGGTAAATACGCCGCCAAGGGTTTCAATCCCAAGGGAAAGCGGGGTCACATCCAGGAGAAGCACATCCTGGACATCACCTTTCAAGACCCCGGCCTGGATGGCTGCTCCAAGGGCCACCACCTCATCGGGATTCACACCCTTGTGAGGATCTTTGCCAAAGATCTCTTTCACCTTGTGCTCAACGGCCGGCATCCGGGTCATGCCACCCACCAATATGACCTGGTTGATGTCTGAGGGGCTCAGACCCCCATCCTTTAACGCGGTCCGGCAGGGCCCAACCAGTTTTTCCAACAAGTCCTCAATCAGACCTTCCAGTTTGGCCCGGGTCAGCCTCATATTCAGATGCTTGGGGCCGCTGGCATCAGCCGTGATAAAGGGAAGGTTAATCTCAGTCTCCATGGAGGTCGAAAGCTCCATCTTCGCCTTTTCGGCAGCCTCCTTTAGGCGCTGCAGGGCCATCTTGTCATTACGGATATTGATCCCCTGGTCTTTTTTATATTCATTGGCAATGTAATCGATAATCCTTTGATCAAAATCCTCACCGCCCAGGTGGGTATCGCCATTGGTGGATTTAACCTCAAAAACCCCTTCGCCGATCTCCAGCAAAGAAATATCAAAGGTTCCCCCACCCAGGTCGAATACGGCAATTTTCTCATCTTTTCTCTTGTCAAGACCATAAGCCAGAGACGCTGCGGTCGGCTCGTTGATGATCCTTAGGACGTTCAGGCCTGCGATCCGGCCTGCATCCTTGGTCGCCTGGCGTTGGCTGTCGTCAAAATAGGCCGGGACCGTAATGACCGCCTCGGTAACCTTCTCACCCAGGTATTCCCCGGCAGTCTTTTTCATGCTTTGCAGAATATACGATGAAATTTCAGCAGGGCTATAAGCCTTCCCCTGGATCTCAACCTGGACATCGCCATTGGGAGCCTGGGTGATGTTGTAAGGGCAAATCTCTTTGTCGCGCTGAGCTTCCGCAGAAGCATACTTTCGTCCAATAAGGCGCTTGACCGCAAAAACCGTATTCTCGGGATTGGTCACAGCCTGTCGCTTGGCCACCTGGCCCACAAGCCGTTCCCCACTGCCGGTCGTGGCCACCATGGACGGCGTGGTACGTGCCCCTTCAGGGTTGGTAATCACCTTGGGATCCTTCCCTTCCATAATAGCCACACACGAGTTGGTCGTGCCAAGATCAATACCTATGACTTTACTCATTTAATTCCTCCTTGTAATTGAACGTTTGGGGATTTCTACAACTAATTGAAATCAGGGAGTGATGGAGTTCCTCACTGAACCGTTACATCAATTTTATGTTTATCCTTGGGGTCATGTGATTTGCCCCCTAACTTGGAATCCGCTTTCTTGGAAACCACGACCATGGCTGGCCGAAGAAGTCGGTCCCTCATCATGTATCCCTTCTGAAATTCCTCGGAAACCGTATTTTCAGAGTGCCCCTCGGATTCTTTCTGGATGACGGCCTGGTGAAAATTTGGATCAAAGGGCTTGTCCAAAGACTCAATAGGGACAACACCAAACTTTTCAAGGCTGTTAAGGAGCCCTTTCAGGGTCATCTGGACGCCCTCCCGCATAGCCTGGAGGGCCTTCTCATTATTCCCGTACGGGATTTCGAGTGCCCTTTCCAAGTTGTCCATGATCGGCAGAATATCCTTGATGAGCGATTCATTGGCGAATTTTCTAAAATCGTTCGTCTCCCGCTCCATACGTTTCTTGTAATTTTCAAATTCTGCCGTTATCCTGAGAACTCGGTCGTAGTTTTCTTCGGCCCTTGCCTCCGCAGCTCCGAGGCGCTCTTCAAGGCTTTCCTCCTCGGCTGAGCCTTCCTTTGCCTTGTCGGAGGCATCTCCCTCGGGTTTTTCGGCCACTTCAGTTTGACCTGATTCGCCTGACGGGGCCTTGCTTTTTCTCATGTTCAAGGGCACCTCCGAACATCTACTCGATTGGTATAGGAATTTCCTTCTTTAAGCGGCGTAGCCGCGTCGTATTAAATCGCGTAGCGATTTCATAACTTGATCTTCGTTAATTCGATGTAGTTATCCATATTTAGCTAAGAATTGCAATCAAAATAAGAACCACTTGTGACTTTGTCAAGAGGGAGTCGCTCAAATAGTTTTCCCTGCCACGTCTCTCTAACCTCCAGCGTTTTTTTGATAAGAGAAAGAGTCTGTTGTTTGTTTAAGCTCCACCCTGGGGCAAGAAGGGCTGAGGGATCAGGATCTCCAGTAAGACGTTGTACGATAATATTGGGGGAAAGACGTTCCAAGAACGCCACGACCCACTCCACATACGTCTCCTGGTCCAGGCCTGTACAACCGCCCGCCTGAAAAAGCCGTGCCAGTGGAGTTTCTTTAAGGACATACAAGCTGTGAATCTTAATGCCGTCTATGCCCAGGTCAGCTAAGGCTGTGGCTGTATCAAGGACATCCTCCCTGGATTCGCCCGGAAGCCCTAAAATGACATGGGCACAAATCAGTATGTTTCGACCTTGAGTCATCCGCACAGCTCGAACAAAATCTTCAAAGGTATGCCCCCTATTGATCCTTTCGAGCGTTCGATTGTGAATGGATTGAAGTCCGTACTCAATCCAAACCATATGCGTGGCCGTGTATTCTTCAACAAGATTTAGTCTTGCCTCGTCAATGCAGTCCGGCCTGGTGCCGATAGCAAGCCCCACTATCTCGGAATCTGCCAGGGCCTCATCATACCGTTTGCGGAGGATATCGCAAGGGGCGTACGTATTGGTAAAAGCCTGAAAATAGGCTATGAACTTCTCGGCCTTGTACCGGGCTGCCAATCGAGCTTTTGCCTGCTGAATCTGCATCCTAATTGATTCGGCCCTGCTGGACGCTCCAGTACCAGAGCCCTTACCGTCGCAATAGATACACCCACCAGAGGATAGGGTTCCGTCCCGGTTTGGACAGGAAAAGCCAGCATCTATGGTAATCTTCTGAACCCTGCATCCAAAGCGTTTCCTGAGATAACTGCCAAAATCATTGCATCGTCTTAGGGTCATATGATATTTCCGAATGGGATCGCGTGGCGGGGGAACTCATGGGACGTGAACGCACAATCTTTCATTAGAGCTTGGTTGCGCACCCTTCATCGAACCCTTTCCAACGCACCTTAAGCTGTCATGATTCGGCCGAAGCCAGCCCACGACACAGACTGCATTACTTACCGCTGCTTCCTCCCGGATCTGACGGGGTTTGTAACCGCCTGTTGCGTGGTGCCCGACCTAGGACTGCCCTTGGTACATGGAAGTGGAGGCCCTCAAAAGGGAATTCAGCCCCGCATTAAGCGGATTTCGGGCAACAGGACACCGCTAGCTTCCCGCCTAGCGCAACCAAGCAACCACTTTATAGCTTAAAGTGAGATCTCTTTCAACTGCAAAAGACAAGCATGAACCTGAAACGTACTTTTACTGTGTGGGCCTTTTTTCGCTTGACTTCTTTCTTGTTTCAGTATATGGAGCACTTGCATTTGTGCATAATATCTTGTTTTAAAGAGGACACGGTTTTTTGGAACGTCTTGCCCTCTGGTTACAGCACGCATGGAACCCGCTCCACCTGTATTGCCGCCTGGTTGATATTGGTCTGAGCAAGCCCTTCTCTATGTCCTTCAGCCGCAACTATGAACGACTTGTTTACTCGTGGCTCAGGCCACTGACGACTTGCATTCACCGCACAGGCCGCTTTTTCAGGTAATCGCATCAGCCCTCCGGTCTCTTTTCCCTTGACTCAAGCTCCATGGCGACTGAAGTTAGTTCGCTTCGCTCACAATTGGAATAATGGAATACTGGACACGAAGTGAAGCCTGCGCTCATGATGGAATATCGGGTTTAATAGGCCCAAAATAAGACAAGAAGTTGTGTCTCTTGCTCCTATCCAGTATGAGCGCAAGCTTCACTTCGTGTCCAACATTCCATTATTCCTTCCTCTGAACTTGCAACGACGGGAATAAAGAGCTATAGAATGAGTAGGTTGTAGAAATTCCAAGACGTTTCATTATCTAGCACGCTTCATGCCTACCTTCAGAAAAGATTACGGTTTCTTGTCTGCGGTTGAGGCCGCTATCCACCATTATCACATGCTCGATGAGGGAGATACGGTACTGGTGGGCGTTTCAGGCGGACCGGACTCTGTGGCGCTTCTTCACAGTCTTGTGACCCTTGGGCCTAAGTGGTCTCTCCGATTGGTCATAGCACACTTGAACCACCAATTACGCGGAGCGACCGCAGATCAGGAGGCAGCCTTTGTCGGCAGGCTCGCTGAAGGTTTAGGTATTCGCTGTGAAATGGGTTCAAAAAACGTAGCAAAATATGGGGCCGAGCACCGACTATCCATCCAGGAAGCAGCCAGGATTGTTCGTTATGCCTTCTATGATGAAGTGGCGGCCAAGTATTCTGCCAACAAGATTGCCCTTGGACATCAAGCGGATGACAATGCTGAATCGATCCTCATGCGTTTGCTGCGAGGAACAGGCCCCCTGGGACTTACCGGCATCCCTCCTGTTCGTCATGGACGCATCATCCGACCGCTCATACACTTGACCAGGAAAGAGATATTGGCTTTCCTCGAACTGGCTGGATCTGAGTACACGAGAGACCATTCCAACCTCGATACAAGATACCTCCGGAACCGGATACGTCACGAACTATTGCCTCACCTTAAAGAGCACTACAATCCGAACACGGTTCGTGCCCTGAACCGACTTGGTTCCATTCTGAGGGATGAAGAGGATTTCTGGGACCAGGAGGTTGGGCGAAGATTCCAGAATCTTGTGTTGGACCATACTCCGGATCGCCTATCCCTTATGGCTCGTGGGCTCTCTGATCTGCATCCGGCGCTGTTGCGCCGTCTGGTACGCCACGCTGTCTTCTCACTGAAAGGGGAACTGAAACGACTGGGCCATGTTCATGTCGAAGCAGTGGTGCGGCTCATCGCCGCGCCTTCACCTTCCGGACGTCTGGACCTTCCTTGCGGAGTCAAGGTGGTTCGTGATCGGGAAGAGGTCAACTTTTTATTGGGACACCCTGAGGAAAATGCCGGGTTTGAATATGAAATACCACGCATACGGACTACCTTCATCCGTGAGATCGGGATCTATCTAAAACTTTCGGTGTGCGATAGCACTGAAGTCTCTCACCCCAAAAACCATCCTCTGACCACAGCGCTTTTTGACCTGACTGCGGTGACTTTTCCGCTCAAGGTTAGAAACTTCGAGCACGGAGACCGATTCAAGCCCTTGGGGATGGCCGGTTCACAGAAGGTAAAGAGCTTTTTTATCAACCACAAGGTTCCCCGCTCAAAGAGGCTGCGCTGTCCCATTCTCATTAGTGGCGGGAGAATTATATGGGTAGGGGGATACCGCATAGATGATTCGGCCAAGCTCACCGAGAAAACGAAAAAGGTCTTGAAAGCCGAACTCCTGCCGATATGATTAATAAAGATTGAAATCCTGGCTTCAGTGTATTATATTCCATATAAGTTGAAAGATTCTGCTGTTTGTTGTGTTAGAACCCAATAAACTCAACGAACTCAAGAAACTACCTGTAGGCAGGGAGGTTATCCTTTCGTGAACCCTTTTTACAAAAATCTGGCCCTATGGCTGGTGATCAGCCTTATGATGATCTTACTCTTTAACCTGTTCAACCAGTCGAGGGTCCGGGACAGTGAGATCAGTTACACGGAATTCATGGCTCAAGTCGAAAAGGGCAATGTTGTTGGGGTTGTGATTCAGGGTCAGGGGATCTCTGGTACTCAGGTGGATGGTACCCGTTTCAAGACCTTTGCCCCTCAAGATGCAGACTTGATTAAGATTCTTAGAAGTCGCGGGGTAACCATTAAAGCCAAGCCTCCTGCGGAATCCCCGTGGTATATGAATCTGCTGGTATCATGGTTTCCGATGATTCTGTTGATTGGCGTATGGATCTTCTTCATGCGTCAGATGCAAGCAGGGGGGGGAAAGGCCCTGTCTTTCGGGAAAAGTAGAGCCCGGCTTCTGTCAGAACAGTCTGCAAAGGTAACCTTTGAAGACGTTGCAGGCATTGATGAAGCCAAGGAGGAGTTGCATGAGATCATTGATTTTTTGAAAGACCCGAAGAAGTTTACCCGCCTGGGCGGAAGAATCCCAAAGGGAGTGCTTCTGATGGGTGCACCCGGAACTGGCAAGACGCTCTTGGCGCGGGCAATTGCCGGAGAAGCCGATGTTCCCTTTTTCAGCATTAGCGGTTCGGATTTTGTAGAGATGTTTGTAGGCGTTGGGGCTTCCCGCGTCAGGGACCTATTTGTTCAGGGGAAAAAAAATGCGCCCTGCATAATCTTTATTGATGAAATCGACGCTGTGGGCCGACACAGGGGGGCCGGCCTTGGAGGGGGGCACGATGAAAGAGAGCAGACTCTGAACCAGCTCCTGGTGGAGATGGATGGATTTGAATCGAACGAAGGGGTCATCCTGATATCTGCCACAAACCGCCCCGACATTTTAGATCCTGCCCTTATGCGTCCCGGGCGTTTTGACCGCCAGGTGGTCGTGCCGGTGCCAGATATAAAAGGCCGGGAAGGAATCCTCAAGGTTCACAGCCGCAAGACGCCTCTGGCCGGCGATGTGGATTTATCCGTCCTTGCAAGGGGCACACCAGGATTCTCCGGGGCGGACCTTGAAAACATGGTCAATGAAGCCGCGCTTCTGGCAGCCCGCTTTGACAAAGATCGTTTGGAAATGGCTGACTTTGAGGAGGCTAAGGACAAGGTGCTCATGGGAACGGCCCGCAAAAGCATGATCATCAGCGACGAGGAGAAAAGGAATACCGCCTATCATGAAGCAGGCCATACCCTGGTAGCCAAGATGATCCCGGGAACCGATCCGATTCACAAAGTGACCATCATCCCCAGAGGACGTGCATTAGGGCTTACCCAGCAACTCCCTATGGATGAAAAGCACACCTACCCTAAACAATACCTCTTAGGCAACCTTGGCGTACTCATGGGTGGTCGGGCAGCCGAAGAGTTGGTCCTGGACGAGATGACCAGCGGGGCCGGCAACGACATTGAGCGAGCCACGGAAACTGCGCGTAAGATGGTCTGTGAGTGGGGTATGAGCGAGAAATTGGGGCCACTTTCTTTTGGACAGAAGGAGGAACAGATCTTCCTTGGAAGAGAGTTTGCTCAACATAGAGACTATAGTGAAGAGACGGCTGTGCTTATCGATCAGGAAATCAGGGGGTTCGTCACCCAGGCTTATGAAAAGGCCAAAAAAATCCTCCAGGAAAACATAGACTCCCTGCACGCCCTGGCAGATGCCCTGCTTGAGAGAGAGACTCTGGTGGAAATGGAAATAGATGCCATCATCGCTGGTGACGTCCCCAAGACCGCTGAGGCAAAGGTAGAAGAGACAAGATCCGGCGTACACACCGAGGATGAGACCACGGCACCGGGCAAACTCAGGCCACTTCCCAGCTAGTTTCCATCCAGAAATGGCCCTTTTCCGCAATCTCGGCGCCTGCCCCGTGGAATGCGAAGCCTATTCCTCTGGGGTCAATCTGCGGCATTGCTTGTGCGACGTACCAATTGTACGCCTCCGCGCAATCCCTTGAATTGACTCGGGGCATCCATGCCCCTCGCCCTTGCGGGCAGCCTGACGGCTGTCCAATTCCGCTGGCCTGCGGAATTGTCCTTGACCTTGCGAAAAAGTACTCATTTCTGAATTGGAAACTGACGTTAGTGCCCACCATTCAAAGATTCATTTATGGATGGACACTAGCTAATTCCTATAAACAGTGCCTGAACGAAAAGTCATGTTCAGGCAAAATCCGAATATCGAAACTCGAAATTCGAAACAAATTCGAATACCAAATGACAAAATGACCAAAACGAACTTGTTGAAATTTCATTGTTTTTGTCATTGGAGCATTCTTATTTTTGTCATTGTT
>JAUWXF010000033.1 GCA_030616475.1 Desulfobacterales bacterium | reverse complement strand
GAAATGAGTAATTTTTCGCAAGGTCAAGGAAATCAAGGGATTGCGCGGAGACGTACGTCGGTACGTCGCACAAGCGATCCCGCAGATTGACGCCGAGATTGCGAAAAATGGCCATTTCTGGATGGAAATTAGGTAAGAAAGGAGAAGTGTATGAACATTCTATTTTTTGGACCAAACGGCAGTGGCAAGGGGACACAGGGAGCGATCATCAAGGAAAAGTACAACCTTCCCCACATTGAATCAGGCGTGATCTTCCGGGAAAACATCTCCAAAGGTACCGAGCTGGGCGCCAAGGCCAAAGAATACATTGACCGTGGAGATCTGGTGCCCGACGAGATCACCATCCCCATGATCTTGGATCGCCTAAAACAAGACGATTGCAAGAATGGCTGGCTCCTGGATGGATTCCCCAGAAACAAGAATCAGGCGATAAAACTCGATGACGCCCTCAAGGCCGCGGCCATGGATCTGGATGTGGTTATCGAGGTCCTGTTGGATCGACAAATCGCCAAGAACCGCATCATGGGCCGCCGGCTCTGCGCGAATGACAACAACCATCCGAATAACATTTTTATCGACGCCATAAAGCCGGAGGGAGATAAGTGCCGGGTCTGCGGAGGAGCCCTTTCATCCCGCTCAGATGATCAGGACGAAGCCGCTATCGATAAACGCCACGGCATTTACTACGATACCGACACGGGCACGTTGGCCTCTTCTTATTATTTCAAGGACCTTGCTGAAAAAGAGGGCAAGGTCAAATATTTGACCATCGATGGAGCGCCCGGTGTCAAAGAGGTAACGGCCGAGCTCATGTCAAAACTATAAGATCTGTAGCTGAAGAAAGGGTCCGGGCGGGGACCCGCCTGCCAACGCCTCGCTTGCAGGGGAGCTACAATGCCGGCATATACGGCACTGGCGGGCAGGTAAACCCCGCCCCTACGAACCGTACCTTCCAACGTGTGTAGGGGCGGGCATTATGCCCGCCCGAAAAGGTTGCCTTAATTCAACCGCATTGAGGGTTTGGGAGAGCGTGAAAAGTAGTGCCTGTCCGGAATAACGTTATCCGGACAGGCGCCCAGTACGTCGCAATGATTTACCCTGTTAAATAGTTGTCCCATTTGTTGTGCGTGTTTCCAAGAAACCTTGCGATCCAACACCTTTTGAGATGGGTGCCACTCATTTAACAGGGCGGGGATGAAGCACAACACCGCAGATGGACTTTTTACGAAGCCGTCAACGTTATCCGGACAGGCGCCCAGTGAGCGCTGACACAGCGGGTAAAGCTATTTTCCCAAATAAGTAAAGGCCTTCGGTACTCGGCGCAACTGAATCTGCCCATGACAACTGTCGGTAAAGGCCCCCGCCTCCTCAAGGGCGTTGAGAATACCTCCCACCTGATTGTCGGTAACGATCATACTGCATGCCTCCCTGGCAGGCGATACCTCACTTAAAGGGGAATCTGGAGGCCGTACATGCTTCAGTCGGGCAATAGTTGCACCAGCAGCCCCAGCGGACATAGCCACGCCCACAAGATCTGTTCCTGTCCCACCATCACATAAGAGGGTTAAATCCACGAGACCTGTTAGATAATCCCTGCTTTTTTCTCCCGTTTTTTCGACTGTACTTGACTTGCGGCGCCATTCAGCGCCTCCTCTAATATGATCGATGGCTGCAACGACTTGCTCAATGCTTGCCGCATGCCTGTGTTCACCGCGTGTGACCTTCATGTTGATTATGCCCTGCTCTAAAGGGTACAGATAAATAAACCCTTTGCCAGGCTGGTCCAATTTGCCCACCTCAATCATCATTTCCATGATAACCTCGGCATCGTAAGGACTCGTGGCAATATTGATAACCTCTTTTTCGGCAGGGATCGTAATCCGCAAAAGACCCATTTTATCTCGAACACCGGTTCCAACCCCGAAGTGAAGGGAAGGAACACAGATTCCCGTATCGAGTGCAACCCTTGCAACGCTATCGCCCTGACCACGCTGGACAATACAACAGACCCCTGTAAGTTCCTGGAAAGGGATCTTTTTTGTCGCAAAGGGAGCTGGCTTGTTTTCCTGGCAGAGTTCGTGAGCCATCACCAGGTTTATCTCCTCGCTGTAGACTGACCCTCGTCCAGGAAGGTTCAGTCGGCCTTTCTCAATTATCAGGTTTAGAACAGGGTCTCCCACCTTTCGAGCCACAAGAAAAGAAATGATATCCAGAGGGTCATCCACAAGATCGCGCCCCGGTAACAGGGCAAATATCCCTTTTCTCTCTTCGATCACCGGGGATCGGGCCGCAGCTAAATGAAGATCAATGACACCAACTTCTTTCAGGGAATCCAATATCTCTTTTGAAATATTTCTATTTACAAAAGCAGTGATTCGAGAGACTCTCTTTTTAAATTCCATCAAGAAGTGTTTCCTCTTTTGCAGTCTGAACGACTTCCGTTAGAGCAGCCTTTCTTTTTCTGTTAACCCGAAGACCTACCGCCAGCACCGAAAGAATTGGGCAAACAGAAGCAATGGCAAGTATACCAAAACCTTCAACTACTCCCACCTGGGACCCTATGCCAAGTCCCATGGCCAAAACAAGGGGAACGGTAATGGGTCCTGTGGTGACACCAGCGCTATCCCACCCGATATTTACAAATTCCTCAGTCGATAATTTCGTGATGGGAATTAACAAAAGGTAAGGGGGGGCTAACAGCCATACAAGGGGAATATCCCAGACAATCTTGGCAACCCCAAGGGCAATGCCAACACCTACACCAACTGCAACTGCTTGCATTAAAAGGGATTTCCTAAAGGTGCCCACGGTAAGCTCCTCCACGGTCAGCCCGAGAGCGTTTAACGCAGGTTCCGCCAGTGTAGCTCCATATCCCATAACAAAGGCAAACAGCAACACAACGGCTATCCCCCCAAAACTGCCCTCTGAGCCAAACAAAGGTCCCTTTGTCGGAGTACACCGGTACTGTTTCGTTACAGGGTCAAAGCTCTTTTCATCGTAAGGAATTGGAACATAGTCACTGCCTATTCTTGCATAAAAAAAGTACAGTTTTTCACCCTCTGGAGAGATGGCCGATTCAACCAGATCAGGATCAAAGTTGATGATGTTTCTTTTTTCATCTAAAAGTTGAATGGTCTTAAAGGAAGATGGAAGCGCACTGCCAACTTGGTTTCCAAGTTTATCCAGACCCAGCTCAATGCCAATGCTGAATATTCCCATTCCCAAAATAGTAAACAATAAGCCTGCCAGAATCTCATCAGTACGAGGCAGTTTTTCACGAAGTAAGAGAAAGAGAACAAGAAAAAGGGGCAGAGTGAGAAGTCCTATGGCTTTCACCGCGACAATGCTATTCCTTACCAGAAGATTAGGGACATCTACGGCCTTTTTGAGAGATGTTGAATATCGGCTAACGGCTTTCTGGACAGCGTCCAGACTTCCGAATACAGAATACCGCTGTTCCTCGGTTCCATGTGCGATTGCCCAACGTTTTAGAGCGTCTGGATCGTCACCAAAAACAGCCGTTCTTTTGGATTCGTTTTCGGAAAGCTCCTCAAGATATTGGATCATTCTTTCCTTGCTTCCACCGAAGTAAGCAATCTGGCTTTCAATGCTCGCGTTAAACAAAACATAGCGTACCATCCCCTCTTTATTGTCAAACAGGGTTTCCGTTGTTCTGCGATTTTTCTTTTTGAAAAAATCGACCTCCTTCATAGGCTCCGGGACTGAGCCAAGCAGAAACGCACCCAAAAGAAGAACGGTGAGTATGGGGAACAAGGAGGCAAGCGTGACGACTCCAAAACCCATGGTTCCGGATTCAGCTGATCCAACCATCCTGCAAATTCCAATCCCGAGTGCCAGAATAAGTGGGACCGTCACAGGACCGGTGGTTACGGCACCGCAGTCCCAGGCAAGGCCTGTAATGGTGAGCATATTTTGGTCAAAAAATGCCCATATTGTAAGGGAAAGCAGCCCCCCAACAAGAATATATATAAAGGGCTTTAGAGACCAGTTATAATGAAATCTTATCATACCGAAAGCAACGGCGATTCCCACCCCTGCACCTACAGAGTAAACAAGAATATGGGAATATTTACTCAATAGCAGAAACAAAAGGGGGGCTTCCCAGGGATTTACCGCGCGCCCTGCCACTTGTAATATCTGGATAGCGGGTTCTGCCAACGTTGCCAGAAAGCCCAACACTAAAGCAAAACAGAGGATAACAGGGAGGATGGATTTCTGGGGAAGCTTAACACCGACCAATTCGCCCAGGGGCATAAGACCCAAAAAGAGACCTTCCATAAAAAATGTGAGGCCCGCAACGACGAGTACAATGCCAATGGCAATGATGGATGCATCGGCAATCCTGATTCCCAAAATCACAGTCTGAAAGAAGACTAAGTAAAGGATAATCAACCAAACGGACTTAATCTGCCCTATTACTCGATCCTTTATGTAGGGGGCTAAAAGGCCAAACGCCTGACTAAAGCTGACCTTGATTTTTCTAGCAGCCTGTTGAGTCACTTTTCTCTCACGTCAATTGAAAATCAGAATTCCACGAGAGAATTCATATGGCATCAAAGTATTACCCGAAGTTTCCTTCCTTGGCCAGGGCGATAAAATGGGCAATGTCGATCTCCTTCGGGCAGACGAAGGTACAGGCCTGCGACGTACGGCACCGTAACGTTCCCTGCTCGCTGTATAAGATATCCATCCTTTCCTGTCTGGCCGTTTCCCGCAGGTCCATAAGACGCACAATATTGGCAAGCATGGCATTCGGCCCGAGGTAGTTTTTCTGGGTAACGCATGCAGTCGCACAGCAAAAGCAATTAATGCAACGGGTTGCCTCAACGTAGGCCTCCAGCAGCCGCGGCGAAATCCGGTATTCATCGCCCTCGGGGTGCGGAGGGGCAAGTTGAATGATGTAGGGTTTCACAAGATGGACTCGCTCATAGGCCCTTTCCATGTCTATGACCAAATCGCGAATAACCGGGGCTATTGTTAAGGGCTCCACGGTAAAGGACTGTGTCTTGAAGACCTTTACGGCATTTTCTACCAGGAGTTCGCATGTCAAAAGGGGCTTGCCGTTGATTTTCATGCCGCATGTGCCGCACTGGCCGTGCTCGCACGAAGAATTCCATGCCAGGGTGGGGTCTTGATCATCATTGATCTTTTGAAACAGGTCCACAAAGCGCAGGATTCGACCCGCCTTGAGCTGGTAATCCTGGAGCCGCGATTCGCGGGTATCCGGGTCATAGCGGCTAATTTTTAACGTGAGGTTGTATTCTTGCGACATGCAATCTCTCCGAACCCGGACAAGCCGGAAAATCCGAAATTCGAATATCGAAATTCGAAACAAATCCGAATATCAAATGTCCAAATGTTCTAAACATTACAGATTCAGGAATTCAGGCATTTAGTTAGTGCCTGAACGAAAAGTCGTGTTCAGGCAAAATCCGAATATCGAAACTCGAAATCCGAAACAGATTCGAATACCAAATGACAAAATGACCAAAACGAACTTGTTGAAATTTCATTGTTTTTGTCATTGGAGCATTCTTATTTTTGTCATTGTTTCGGATTTCGATATTCGGATTTCGAATTTTTGACCGAAAACCTAGGGTTTTCGGTCAAGTACTAACTATAAGTTTTGCCCGCAAAAGTCAAATCCGTGTGGCCCCCCATGGGCTCTGCGTGCTGTTGAGCGCCCGGGATTCGGGTCAGGACTTTTTTTGTGGTAGAAACAGACTTTTTTGTGGTAGAAACAGGCAGCCATAACGGTAAAAGGAAGTTCAGGTGCGATTTTAAGAAAATAGGAGAAAAATGGAGAAAAACAGAGCTTTTTTAGTATCGAAGGGGTGTTCAAAAATGGCCGTGAAATCGGCCAATGCTTTAAAATACTAAAACAAAATAGCGATTAGAGGAAAGACTGAATTGTAGAGCTTTTGAGCGAATCTTCATCCAGAATATAATGATATTAACTAGTCATGGACTGTTGAAAAATATTTCACGAACTAATCAAGACTCCAGACCTTTCGGTTTGACAACGCATAACCGATAGTTTACACGTGGGGCGTCCTATCAAGATACAAGACTGCGCTTCAGGTATTTCGCCAAAATCCAACATTTTCGGACTTTTCCAACTAGTTATATGGGCAATGCATAATTGTTAATGCCTTGAAACCCCCACAGATTGTTCAATGCTCATGCAGCACCTATTGTGAACCCCTTTTTTACGAGAGGCAATGATCGTGTCACATCATCGTGAATCTGTAAGGTACAACCCGGAAAATTGTTGGAATCAAGCGAAGGCTCACATTCACAGGAAGATCCCGCACCACAGTTTCTTGGTCTGGATTGAGCCGCTTATGTGGGTCGGACCTCGAGAAGATAAAACCGTGCTGGGTTGCCCCAGTAGTTTCTTCAAGAACTGGGTCACGCGCCATTATCTCGGCCTGATTCGAGCGGAGATGGAGGAAATTTGTCAAAGGCCCTGGCGAATCGTGCTGGAGGTCTCCGATCAGGATGATGGGGAGGGACGTTATGGGGCAGAAGAGGAGGCGCAACTTCTTCTTCCCCATATCCCAAGACGACCAGAAGCGCGGTTTCTCCTCCAGAAGGACTTCACATTCGATCAATTCGTTGTGGGTGGGTGCAATAGTTTTGCTCATAGTGCAGCCCTATCCCTGGCCTCTGGGGAAGATGTTTGCCACAATGCCCTCTTTCTTTTGTCAAAGACAGGTCTTGGCAAGAGTCATCTTTCCCAGGCCATAGGGAACCACATCCTGCATCAGAATTCTGCCATCCGAATTTGCTATATGACGGCAGAGGATTTTACCAATGCCATGGTTTACGCACTCCGGCATGACAGCATTGAACAGTTCAAGGAGAAGTATCGGCGGCAGTGCGATGTGCTGCTTTTAGAAGACGTGCAGTTCTTGAGTGGCAAGGAAAAAACCCAGCACGAGCTGGGTTACACCCTTGATGCCCTGCTTGCAGCAGAAAAAAAGCTTATTTTTACAAGCAGTCTTCTGCCTGACGATATCCCCAAGATGGACGGAAAGCTCACATCGCGAATGTCTTCCGGTGTCATATCGAGTATAGAATCACCCGATTACGAGACTCGTGTACGCATTATCAACAAAAAGGCCTCCTTGAAATCGCTTGAGATCCCGCAAGACGTAGTCCATTATCTTGCCAGCGAGCTGACCAAGAATGTAAGGCAACTGGAAAGCGGTCTGATCGGAGTAGTGGCCAAGGCTTCGCTACTCAAGGTGCACGCAGACGTTAAACTGGCTGAAAGCGTTGTCAGGAATATTGCGCGACGATCTCAGAAAATCACTATAGAGAGCATTCAAAAACTGGTTTGCAAATATTGCAACGTCAGCATGGAAGAGCTCCTGTCCCGCTCCCGCAAGCGGAGCATTGTCCAGCCCAGACAGATTGCCATGTACCTGGCCCGCCGGCACACAGGCCAGTCTTTCCAGGCGATTGGCCAGAGCTTCAATCGCTACCATGCCACCACCCTTCATGCCGTCGGCACAGTTGAAAGGCTCATTCGAGAACAGGGGCCTGTACAGAAACAGGTGGAGTTCCTTTCCAGGAGGCTGGAATCAGGCAATCTTTGACTTCAATCATACCTAAGATCGAGGCGATCGTTGGCCGAGAGCACGTCACGACCGCAGCAGAGGACCTGCTCTGTTATGCCTACGATGCCACGAACCGTCACTGCCGCCCGGATGCCGTGGCCTTCCCGGCCAATACAGATGAAGTCTCGTATATCCTAAAACTGGCAAATGAGTATCGGTTTTTTGTGGTACCCCGAGGTGCCGGTACCGGGATGACCGGCGGCGCACTTGCAGTTCAAGGCGGGCTGGTCCTGGTCATGACCCGTTTCAGCCGTATCCTGGCCATTGATACCGACAATCTTGTGGCAGAGGTAGAGCCTGGCGTCGTTACAGGCCATTTTCAGGAAGTCGTGGAGGAAAAAGGACTTTTCTATCCACCCGATCCGTCAAGTGCCCCATACAGTACGTTGGGAGGAAATGTCGCTGAGTGCGCAGGCGGACCCCGTGCCGTCAAGTATGGTGTGACGCGCGATTATGTCCTGGGCCTTGAGGTAGTGCTTCCTACCGGAGAGATCATTAGGACCGGCGTGCGTACGGCCAAGGGTGTGGTAGGGTACGATTTGACCCGGCTCATGGTTGGTTCGGAAGGTACCTTAGGGGTTATTACGAAAATTGTGCTGCGGTTGTTCCCTCTCCCTGAGGTGGTTCGCACATTGAGTGTGGTCTTTTCCCGCATCCATGATGCCGCAAGGACAATCTCTGAAGTCATGCGTTCCGGCATTCTGCCAAGGACAGTCGAGTACATGGATCAAGCTGCCATAAGGTGTGTCGAGGATTACCTGACCCGCCTGCCACCCGCCTGCCAACGCCACGCTGACCGGGCAACTGCAATGCCGGCACACATGGCAATGGCGGGCAGGTCGCCAGATACAACGGGGAGGTCAAATGCTAGCACCCCTGGCAATGGCGTGCAGGATATAGGGCTCCCTGTGGACGCTGGTGCCATGCTGCTGATGGACATTGACGGGAGCCCCTCTGCTGTTGAGGCGACCCTCCAGCATCTTGTAGCCATTTGCGACAAGGGCGGTGCCAATCAGATAAAGGTGGCGGGCTCTGAACAAGAAGCAAAAGACCTTTGGAGGGCGCGTCAGGCCATATCCCCTGCGCTTTTTCGGCTCGGGCCCGACAAGATCAACGAAGACATCGTAGTGCCGCGCAACCGAATCCCGGACATGGTTGAATGGATAGATGAGCTGAGAAGCAGGACCGGACTGACCATTGTGACCTTTGGTCATGCGGGTGACGGCAATATCCACTTCAACATCATGCTTGACCGGCGTGATAAGGAGACCCTTGAAAAGGCTGAATCTGCTGTCGAAGAGCTATTCGGGAAGACGATTGCACTGGGGGGAACCATTTCTGGCGAACACGGGATCGGGATCACCAAGGCCCCGTATATAGGCATGGAGATTGGCAGCGAAGAGCTTGCCCTGATGAAGCGTATCAAAGCCGTGTTCGACCCTAACGGCATCCTGAACCCTGGAAAGATATTCTACGCGAGTCCGCCTACGGCGGATGATTAGTCCCACTCTTTCCTCCTAATAAAAAACCTATCCCTCCCCATTAATCCTCTCCCTCAACACCTCGGAACACCTAAAAGTCACCACTCGCCTCGACCCCAGCATCAGATCTTCGCCGGTCTGGGGGTTCCTTCATCTTTGACTGTTCATCCAAGATGTGCAATATCGAACTTAGCTCCGCTCCGCTCCGCAATTGGCCCGCCCTGGCGCGACAGCCCGCCCTGGCGCGACACCAGAATAATAATCGGTGCCATATAAAAACCCGGTCTGGGCCAGGGAAGTTGGACAATGCTTCCGAAAGAAAAACCCGGTCTGGGCCAGGGAAAAATGGAATGATGGAATATTGGAATGCTGGGTTAAGAGGTACGATAACAATTAATAGATGATTCTTTTCCGTTTTTTCCCCAATATTCCATTATTCCTTTCTTGGGATTGCAGTCAAGCTGATAACGGGCTATAACTTCAATAGGTTGTAGAATTTCCGAGACGTACAATTACCTGATGGAGGAAGGTTTATGAAAACAACTCATCGGATTTTCTTTGAAAATTCAAGAAACATGGAGGGTGTCCCTTCGGAAAGTGTTCATTTGGTGGTTACCTCTCCGCCTTATCCGATGATCGAAATGTGGGACGAAATGTTTGCTGCTCAGAATTCCGACATAAGGGACGCGTTGAGTAGAAAACACGGATCCGTAGCGTTTGAATTGATGCATAAGCAACTCGATCATGTTTGGGATGAGGTTTACCGGGTACTAAAGAGCGGAGGCGTTGCTGCCATCAATATTGGAGATGCAACAAGAACCATTGACGGAGATTTCGTGCTGTATCAAAATCACTCAAGAATCCTGACGTATCTTCTCAAGTTAGGTTTCTCTTCACTTCCAGTCATCTTGTGGCGAAAACAGACCAATGCCCCCAATAAGTTCATGGGATCAGGCATGTTGCCACCTGGTGCCTATGTCACGTTGGAGCATGAATTCATCCTAGTACTGAGAAAAGGCTCAATGCGGGAGTTCAAAAGTGCCGATCAGAAACGAATAAGACGAGAAAGCGCTTTCTTTTGGGAAGAGAGAAATGTCTGGTTTTCTGACATTTGGTTTGACCTGAAAGGTACAGGACAAGCCATGAATAAGGACAAAATCAGGTTGAGAAGCGGCGCCTACCCGTTTGAACTTGCCTACAGACTGATCAATATGTTCTCCGTGAAAGGCGATACAGTCCTTGATCCTTTTCTTGGTACGGGAACCACAACATTTGCTGCAATGGCTTCCTGTAGGAACAGCATTGGTTTTGAAGTGGAACCAAATTTCCGAGAACACATTCATTCGCAAATACACACTGTTGTGGCTTTTTCGAATGAGCATATCAGGAATAGAATTAAGAGCCATATTGATTTTATAGAAGATAGGGCTAAGACAAAAGGTGCGTTCAAACACCAGAATAAGCACTATGGATTCCCTGTCGTGACCAGTCAAGAAAAGGAACTCCTTTTGAATCAACTAATTTCAGCCTCGGAAGCCAGCGACAATACCTTTGAAGTCACCTACTCAAAAAAGCCGCAGGAAGAATTTTGCAGAGACACACCTCAAAAGTCATAATAAACCTTTATCCCATCTTTCACCTTTTCGTAGGAGATCATTGTTACTTCTATTTGTTCTGATAGCATACTCTTCGTCTTATATGTAGCTGGCTTTACGGACACCGGTATATCCCCTACAAACCCATCTATACCACGGGATTCCTCTTCAGGCTTGGACAGACGGTAGGATTGCCCCTTTAGACTTGCTAGCTTTTTCAAAATGCTTTCCTGAATACGAAATCCAACAGGGTACGATATGGCTTTCTTAAGCTTCAGCTAACCTTTTAACATCCCTTGACATCTTCCCAACAATACTCTATCAATCAAATCCAACTGATATTCTAAGGAGAGCCCCCATGAACAAGACCGATCTCATAGACACCCTACGCAAGGAAACCGGCCTGTCGAAATCCAAATCCGAGCAGGTCGTCGAGCTGTTCTTTGATAAAATGTCCAACGCCCTTGCTTCTGGCGACCGGGTCGAGATCAGGGGTTTTTGCAGCATCTATGTCAAGGACTATAAAGGCTACATGGGCAAGAACCCCAAGACAGGAGAAGGGATGGCTTCTCTTATCCCGTCGTCGCCTGCCCTGTGGAATGCGTAGCCCATTCCTCCGGGGCCTCCCGATGGGATAAGAAAAATACAACCTCCGTGTTCTCTGTGTCTCGGTGGTAAGCAACAAAATAGAGAATGCTAGCGATCACTATTAAGGGTCAAGTGAATAGGCATTTCAACCAAACTCATAAAAGGAGGAAAGCGGTCATGAAAAATCTGAAAAAGGACATGCAGGCGGTGACCAACGAACTTAAGGCTCTGACCAGAAAGACCGAGGCGTTGGCGAAAAAGGTGGCCAACCTGGAGAAGGCTCAAGCTGCTGCAAAAGCGAAACCGAAGGCGAAAGCTAAGACTGCAAAGAAGGCTCCTGCGAAGAAGAAAGCCGTGGCGAAGAAGAAAGCTCCTGCAAAAAAGAAGGCTGCAAAACTAACAGCCACTGACCAGGTTGTGAACATTATCAAGAGATCAAAGAAGGGTGCTGATGTTCCCACATTGATAAAGAAGTCCGGGCTTGCGGACAAAACGATCAGGAATATCCTTTTTAGGGCTGGTAAGCAGGGGAAGATCAAGAGAGCTGGGAGGGGTGTTTATATGGGGGCGTGATGCTGAACTTCTACCCTCCGGCCTGAACCAGCTTACCGGTTGACTAATATGGTCTTTCTTGATACTTACGGATGAGATTCGCATTTGCCCGTAAACCCCAACCAAGAGGGTGCCATGAACTGAAACTGAGAACCCCATTTCTCATCAAGAGAGGTGGGGTTTTTGTGTTTTTGGTACTGGAAAGGCTCATGCAGCTTGTCATCAATACCCCTGGAACATTCATTACCCAAAAGGATGAATGCTTTCGTCTGAAACAAAAAGATCTGAATTACTGTTACGGCATCCTCTACTCCCTGGTTGAAAAGGCATGCATCCTTTCAGGTCTTGATCCTTATGTGGGGTTCCTGCACACGGACAATTACAACAAAAAGTCTCTGGTGTTCGACCTGATTGAACCCTTCCGGATTTACGGTGAGCAAACAGCCGTCCATCTTTTTACGGGTAGAAAGATGAAAGCAGAATGGTTTACGAAATGGTAGTTTTGTAAACCATTCTGCACATTTCCGGAAGACACTCTACCGACCTACTTTTTCACCTATGACAGCCTGCCCGCCATCGCGAGCGCTCAGGCGAGGCGGGCGGGCCACAATCATTTTGTCTTCGATCGAGAAGAAAAAAGCCTGTGGCTCAACTTTTTTGATCTGGTTGGTAATTTTTGGATAGAGCGGGAGGGAAGCGAGCGGATTCTTAAAGGTGTGAAGAGAATCGAGAGACGCAGGGGTTTGACAAAGGGCTGGTAAACGACGAGGTGCTGGCATACTTGTTTAGACATGAAAAATAGCAACGTAATAAAGTTTGAATCCAAAGAACGCCTTTTTGAAAAGGTAGGGTCATATATCGAATCAGTATAACTCTTTTTGGAAGAACGGGACAAGGCTGTTCCCCTGCTTCTAAAGGCATTGAAACATGCCAATCACGAATTAAAGCACGAGATAATATTTCTCTTGGGTAATTTCGCCAAGCAGGAGGTGGCCTGGCCCCTATATCAGATGATTACTGATCCTGATGAAGACGAAGAGATTCGACACTTCGCATCCATCCAGCTCAGCGTCATATCCCCTTTTCTTAAAGATCCTCAACCCTTGACAGATCGTTTACTGGAAGACCTTAAGAGTCCTGATCCTGAACTGCGGTTGCATGCTGGTTTTGCTTTAGGGTGGGAAGGAAATACCCAGGCCGCCATTCCTCTCATTGAGCTACTTTACGACTCTGACATCCGGATCCAACAAACCGCGGTCAATGCCCTCTCCAATCTGCGGGATGACCGTATCCTGAGTCTGATGCTGGAGCGTCTGGAACACGGCCCACTGGAACAGAAAAGATGTATCCTCCTTAACTTGTGGCGTTTTTATTCGAAGCGGGACGAAGTGATATCCGTATATCTCAAACATCTGAATCATGCAGAGGCCGATCTTCGGTTCGACGCCTTGGTACTCCTTGGTTTGGCAACCGAAACCAGGGAGCATATATCGGTGTATCGTAAATGTTTAAGCGACAAAGATCCACGGATTCGTGCATTAGCATTGAAGGATTTAGATGAACTCAGCAGTGAGGAACTGCTTGGGTTTAAAGAAGAGATTCAGGACATGCTTTCGGACCCTGATATGAAGGTGAAGAAGGCGGCTATAAAACTATCGAAAAAATTATAGAGAGCAAACGTACGCATATGCCGACAGAGTATCCTGAAGTAATTGCAGAACTAACAGAAAAGGCACAGGCCGATGAATTAAGGCCCTTTAGCTTATCTTCTTTCATGTCGGACAAGACCCTGGAAGAGGTGTTTCAGAAGATTGACAGAACCATGCGGTTTTTCTCGGTGTATGTTTTTATGGAACATCTTGACGATAAACTCTGGGAGGACGACCGTTACACGGAAAAAGAGGAAGTCCATCTATGTTCTCGATCATTTTATCTTTGATCGAAAGGAAAACAGCCTGTGGCTCAACTTTTTCGACCTGGTCGGTAATTTCAAGATAGATCGGAAGGAAAGCGAGCGGATTCTTAAAGATGTGAAGAGGATCGAGAGACGCAGGAGTTTGATAGAGAGTTGGTGACCAATAAGGCGCTGAAACAATTCTTTTGAATTGGTCAATATGGTGATTCCGTTGAAATCCACAATCCGCAATCCGAACTCCGAAATGATCCCAGTGTGACCTGCCCGGCATCGCGAGGCCTGCCCGCTCGTGCCTTGCAATGGCGCCTGCCCGCCATTGCCAGAGACCTGCCCGCCATTTCCAGAGATGCTAGCATATAAGATGCATGCCGTACGTGGCGACCTGCCCGCCATTGCCGTGTGCCTGCCCGCCATTGCCAGAGATGCTAGCATGTAGGCTCGATGCGGTACTTGGCCATGGCAGGCGGGTGCTGGCATTGCAGTTGTCCGGCGATCGTGGCGCTGGCAGGCGGGTGGCAGGCGGGTGCCGGCACATAAGCTCAATGGTGTCTCAGGTGCTGGCAGGCGGGGGCGGGCTCAACCGAGGCGGACGGGCCGGATCTGTCACGGTTGTGTGGTATACAAAGAAATATGTGCAACCTAATCCTAGTTGAAGATGATTGCAACGGAACAACAGGATGAATTGAAAGAGGTTAGGTTGTGGGGCCTAAAAATCAATCCGTGGAAACAAAACCAATAAAGGCGTCAAATGTGCAGCAACCGGCTGCACAAGTTTCCGGACTGCCGGCCGGCTATCCCGAATTCCTGGCTGATCTGAAAACGCGAATTCGCTTTGCTCAGGTGAAAGCTGCTCTTTCCGCTAACCGGGAGCTGATTCTGCTATATTGGGACATTGGCCGGCGCATTCTTGAACGCCAACAGGACGAGGGGTGTGGAACGAAGGTCATTGATCGTTTGTCAGCCGATCTTAGAAAGGCTTTTCCCGATATAAAGGGCTTTTCACCGCGCAACATCAAATACATATGGGGAGATCCGGAACTTACCCAGAAATATCTGAGGTTGAAATCAAAGTGGGGGCAGAGTCGGTCACAGTTGGATTCTTCAGTTATACAAGACTCCTTCTTCGCACAAAAGACGAAAAGGGATTAGGCCGATTGACCTAATCCCTTGGTTTTTCTGGAGCCGGCGGGGAGATTCGAACTCCCGACCTCAAACACAAGCGGTACCTATTTTGTAAAATTGCAGTGCAATATTACAAAAAGAATGCAAAATAGCACGCCGAGTGGGGGGCAGACGTGGCCGTCTTCATTAGAACGCGTTGTCCAAAATGGCATAAAAAGGGAATAAGGCGCAAATAAGACATATTTTTTGTTGCGCATTGTTGCGCAATTCGGCTCTGGCCGTTTTGAACTGCTTTAGATCCAGCCCGGAAAAGCGCCTGAAGGTAGCTAGTGCCCATCCGGAAATGAATCTCACAACACTGGGCACTGGCGTTAGTTTCCAATTCAGAAATGAGCAATTTTTCGCAAGGTCAAGAAAATCAAGGGATTGCGCGGAGACGTACGTCGGTACGTCGCACAAGCGATCCCGCAGATTGACGCCGAGATTGCGAAAAAGGGCCATTTCTGGATGGAAACTAGCTAATATCGTAGAAGAGACGGGGATAGCCCGCCGCACCGTTCAATATGCCCTCAAGACACTTACCAGCCAACACTTTCTCCAGTCACTTGGGCGAGGAGCCGGAAGCCGTTATCAGGTTGTGTTTTAGTGTAAAAAGGGGCTAGCCGGACCTGCCCGCTCGTGCCTTGAAATGGCAGGCGGGTCGGCTAACCCCTTGTTTTTCCTTGGAGCCGGCGATGGGATTTGAACCCGCGACCTACTGATTACGAATCAGTTGCTCTACCCCTGAGCTACGCCGGCTAATTTCGTGAAATTCTTTGTACCATGCGGATTTACAGCCGGTCAACGAAATTTTCAAACTGGGGAAAAACGCCCCAAAACGGGCAAAATGGAGCGGCAAGAACGCTCCATTTCCGCTCCACAGTCATGTGAGGATAGGTGGCAGGTTCAACTGCCCCAGCTTACACAATTCTCACCAAGTGAAAACTTTTAGCTGGCGCAGCCTGCTTTGCTATCGGGCCGTAAAAGAACTGGGGATCGATACCACGTCAGTTGCCAACGAACATGGCATGCAACAATCCGGTGTCAGCCGAGCGAAGGAAAGGGGACAGGGACTGCCGTCAGAAAAACACCTGCTTCTCGACGTCGAAAGAAACGCATGAATGCATGGCCGTCCCTCCTATCCGCCTCCTATCCGCTAAGGATAACAAATTCCACGCATTTTCATTCACAACCGGCTTGGGTGTAATTTTGTTGTTGTTCTGGTCGTAATAAGATTGGACAAAGACAGCATAGATATCACTTGGTACCTCTATTACGGCTTTCTTCACATCAGCCACATAACTACTGTTGATGTTACAAAATACTAAATTCATAGCATGTTTGGCTCCCAATAATTTGGAAAAATGCAGTTTCTTGTTGTCTGCTATGACCTCTTCAATGTATTGTTTGTTGTTCTTAACTACATATTTAAATTCAATAGCGAACAGGAGTTCCTTTTTTGCAAGATCCAGATCCTTTTCAACCCTTTTTTCCAAGAGCCTAACATTCTTATTGACTATGTCATCGCAGCTCGGGGCACTTTGAATGAATTGAGGATTTAGCACGACAAAATCATAGTTCCCTCTATCTCCTTCCCTCTGGTCTAAGGGAATTGGTGATACACACTTCGGATCTCTTAAGTCATTCTTCCGATATCTAAAATTGGTTGGATATTCTTTGTGAACCAAAAAGATCCGCTTACTATCACGCTCACATTCCAACTTTGATGAGTAAAGACAATAATAAAGATAGGACTGAACGTCGGACTCCGTAAAGAAATAGTATGGATTCTCTCTGAATTTGTTTACCGTTTTACGAACAGCGCCAGAAACGGCCAACTCTATTTCTTCTTCCGTGATCACGGGTTCACCCCCTTCGTTTGGCGCGTAATAACATGCATCCAGATATTCTATCAAAAATTGGCAGAGGACCACGGGCGTGAGCCCGTGGGTGAATGCCCAAACTAAAAATCGGGTTTATTCCTCATTCAAGTGCCATGGGCGTAAGCCCGTGGGTATCTACTCGCAATGACTTTAACATACCCTTCTCTCGTCAAAAAGCACCAAAAGAGTCAAACGTAGACCCCGTTTCTCCCGACCCCATTGCTCTCACTCTGGAACTATCTCTATAAGCGCATCGGTTCCTGACCAATATCCTCCAGAGACTTTCAGGTTATAGCGAGGAGTTCGTGGTACATCAAAGACGATGAGTCCTTGTTTCCACACGCCCAGATTTAAGCTTTCGAGTAGATCAATTCCCGCCTTTACTGCCCAAGCCTTTCTACTCATTTCGTATTCTGCTCCATTTTCATCGATTAGCTTAACAAGAAATTCGTTGCCGCTAAATCTGCTGGACCACCAAGCTCGCCAAACCGCATAAGATGTGTAACCAATGCTAACCGTTTCACCCATCTTGTGAACTGTTTTCGATTGCGACTCTTTCTTTTTTTGAGAGCCATACTGTACGCCCTCAAACTTGTAAGTAATTTCGCCCAACTATCAAATATACAGAAATACCCTTCCATACCACGATATTCTGTCAAGGGTCATGGGTCGGCTTGAGCGAGTGTTAAGCGTCAACAGGTAATATGGCTTTGCATTTGGGGTAATTATTACAGCCCCAAAACTCCTTTCCGGCATGGGCACCCTTAGCAGCCTTTCGGCGAACCATGGGAGATGAGCACTTTGGACAAACCTTGCTTTCGTCCTTTACGGCAGAGACATCTTCGTTGGGCAATGCTGATACGCTCTCAGTAGGTTGCAGGACTACTGCCTTTGCGATTTGGGACCTTACTTCTGGAACAGCGTAGCCGGACTTGGCAGGAAACATGACCAGTGGAACGTCAGCCGTATCAAGTGTTTGTTTCAGGAACTGATCACGATTCTGACGCTTTGTCTGCTGATGAGATTTATCATTTAGCTCTATTGCACATACAACGGAAAGGTCACCCTTCTTACATAGGACGAAATCTAGATGTTTTGAGCTAATTCTATTGAAGGCCTTTTGCCACTCACTTCTTGGCAATCCGCGGGGAGGTAGGACAACATCAGCCAAACGCACTTTTCCGAAAACCCTATACTGCGCTCCGACTGCTTGCTCCAATACCCCCAAAAAGGATCTTTCTGCTGGAGAGAACAAACCAGTGCATCTCCTATAGGGCACAGACGACGGGAACAAACCCGTCCGTGTCTTATAAGCGACAGGCGATGGGCTCTTTGTTTTCGTGGTCGTGACACTGAAAATAATGGCGAAAACAACGATAACTCCGATAACTATCCAAAGCACGATTTCCGCTCCTTGAGCCCTAGCTATTAAATAAACACAGACAACTCTGCATGCTATGTATATCGGACAGCGAAGCTACAGCTTTAGCCCTTTTGCTGAATAAGCTCCTTCAAAATAAAGCAGAACCCCCCTCAATTAGCCCCAAAAAGCCCTGAAAAAAAAGGTGCGCGCTCTCCGTCAGGGAAAAACAACATTTGAAACAGTCGAAACAGGCAGGTCCATAGAATTACATTGTCACACAAGCGCTGGCACTTTTGTTCCACATGTCATCAGAAGAGGGTGATCGTTTTTGGAGAGGAGCTGTGTGAGAGCATGTTGAAATATGTTCCCCACCGGCAGTGGGTATTCAGTATTCCCAAGATGCTGAGGATATGCATCATGTTTGACTGGAGGCTTTTGTCCAAGTTGAGCCCGAGCCCGTGTGCGTGGAACGTGTTGAACCAGTATCTGAGGCAAGCAGTGCCGTATGAAGATGCGGTTCCTGGTGCTGTGATTGCCATACAGTCGTTTGGAGACTTTTTGAATTTCAATCCGCATCTGCATATTATCGGTACGGATGGTTGTTTCTACGTGGTCACCTGCGGTCTTTTTCTCAGGAACCTCCTCTAAATGACCAAATCATCCTCATAGTCGAGGCTGTTACAATCAAGGCAAAGATTTTTCCTTGACCTTTCAAAAAGTTATGTTCTAGACGAAAAAGGGGACGGTCATGTGTTTATGCGTTGCCATGGGTAGGGAAATATTATGGAGGCTCGAATGTGCCGCGAAGGGCTCGTAACGACGCACCGGGCGCGCTACATCACATCATCTGCCGGGGATTGAACGCAATTGGCACGCACCAATCCAGCCTCAGCCGAGCGGTGGAAAGGGAACAGAGACTGGCGTCAGAAAAGCACCTGCTTCTCGAGGTCGAAACAAACGCATGAATGCATAACCCCCCTCAACTCCGGAAAGCTAAGCACTTTCTGCACCGACGTCCCCTATTAGCGTACTGGAATTTCTGGAAATTTGTGGAAAATCCTTGACAAATACTCACAATCCTGAGTAAATTTACTCAAAACATTGAGTAAATTGTAAAAAGCAAGGAAATCAAATGTTTAAGAGGACAAGTCACAGCGTACTTCTGGGCAGATTGTCCGAACCCAGGCGCTTTATCCAGGTGCTGTCCGGTCCGAGGCAAACGGGGAAGACCACCCTCGCCCACCAGGTCATGGCCGATTCCCAGTTGCCGAGCCACTATGCCTCTGCAGATGAGCCTACCCTGAAGGATCGCACCTGGATGGAACAGCAGTGGGAAGCAGCGCGGGCACAACTCAAATCCGGACAGTACGCGAGAAAGGCGGTACTTGTTCTGGATGAGGTGCAGAAGATCACCGGCTGGTCCGAAACAGTAAAGCGATTATGGGATGAGGATACGTCCAACGGACTGCCACTCCATGTGATCGTATTGGGATCATCGCCCCTGCTGGTACAGCGGGGCCTTACGGAAAGCCTTGCCGGACGATTTGAGGTCATGCCGGTTACACACTGGTCGTTTGCGGAAATGCACGAGGCGTTCGGGTGGGATGTGGAACAATACGTTTTCTATGGGGGATACCCCGGAGCCGCTGATCTCATCCATGACCAGCAGCGGTGGTCCAGTTACATCATGAATTCCCTCATAGAGACTACGATTGCACGGGATATTTTTCTCATGACCAGGGTTGACAAGCCGGCTCTTTTGCGTCGCCTGTTCGAACTCGGCTGTTCCTATTCAGGCCAGGTTCTTTCATATCAGAAGATGCTGGGCCAGCTTCAGGATGTTGGCAATACCACTACCCTTGCCCACTACTTGAATCTGCTCGGAGGCGCTGGGCTTCTGGAAGGCCTGCCGAAATATGCAGGCCAGCGGGTTCGCCAAAGGGCGTCCAGCCCGAAGCTTCAGGTACTTAATACGGCCCTGATAACGGCTCAATCCCAGTTCAGCATGGAGGAGGCCAAGCGGGATACCAATTACTGGGGCCGGCTGGTCGAATCAGGTGTCGGTGCAACTCTAATCAATGGACTCAGAGGCAAAGGCATCGAGGTCTTCTACTGGTCGAGCCGTAATCAAGAAGTCGATTTCGTATTGTCCCGAGGTAATTCTCTGGTAGCCCTCGAGGTAAAGAGTGGACGTAGAAGGACCAGCTTGCCGGGTATTAAGGCTTTTTCTAAAGAGTTTAGCGTAACGAGGAAGTTGTTGGTTGGGGCTCAAGGTATCCCGTTACTGGAATTTTTGCTCGCGCCGCCAGAGGAATGGCTGCGCTGAATCTCAGAGGGTCAAGAGCCTTGACCTGATCCCGAATCTTATCGGTCTGCCAACGTCCCCCTTTTTGTGCACCAATCCAGCGTCAGCCGAGCGAAAGGAAAGGGGACAGAGACTGGCGTCAGAAAAGCACCTGCTTCTCGACGTCGAAAAAAACGCATGAATGCATGATTCTCCCTCCTATTCACTCCGAATGTCAATATTTCACGAGCGTGCCTTCTTTCCTTCTTTCACACAGCTTATTTCCATGAGGCCAGTTGAAGGGGATAGGGCAGTGTTCTGGACACTTCTTCAAGCCGTCTCATATGATCACCTGTGATGAGCACGAGGTTGTATTGGATGGCCTGGGCAGCAATCCATATGTCGTTTTCTTGAACACCCAATTGTTTGGCCGTCGTCCGTTCCCATAGGTCTTCGGGCCATTTCGCTGTCATGCGACCCCTCCTGTCCTTCGGCGAGTAGTTTTCAAAAAGGGCCGCACGGAGGTCTGAATAGGGTTCGACAGTGTGTTTATCCATGTCGAGGACAAGTGGAAACCCTGCCATTTGCCTCCGCACTTCATTCTGACGGTTTTCATCCATTTGGGGAGCTATTTTCAATCCGTATTCGATTTCTCCGAGAACGACGATCGAAATCCATGTGGGCGATTCAGCCTTGCCCTGAAGGAAAGCCCTGATTTTTCCGTGTTCGCGGTGCCTTCTATCCCAGAGAACGCTCGCTGCACTGGTGTCCAAAAGATACCCGTTCATTCCACTTGTCTTTCTTCGATATCCAACACGAATTCGTGGATTTCCTTCGAATCAACAGGGGTTATTCTCTTTAAAAGCTCTCCTGCACTGGCTCGTTTCATATCCATTTCGAGGTATTCACATAGCGGTACGCACGGCTGGAAATCCTTAGGAAAATAGTCCGGAAAAGGAAACGGAACAGGTCGGGGATAGGGCCTAAATTCGTCCAGCAATTTCCGTTCAAGCCTGGGAGGGAGGTCATAGGCTTTTAGGATTAGGCTGTCTATTGTAAGCAATCTTTCTTTGCATTCATTCGCAACGAATTCCGGTAATTTTTCTTCTTGATATTGTGCTCTAATACTCTGGTATCCAATTACTGATTGAGTTATCCTTTCATGACTAATTCGATAGAGAAATGGAATAGGAATTGCCTCAATTGTGCCGATTCTGTTACGCCATTTCCCTTCATTGACAAAAAGAGTAAAGTTAGCCAAAGGCGAGTTAATAAGAGCAGCAACAACTTCAATAGTAACATCTGATTTCAGCCAAACACCAATGAGATTCTGGAAGCATACCAAACCCTTCTTATCTGGGAATCCTGCTATTCGCCAGGGGCCTCGCCGTAGTAGATGGCCGTTAACTATGACCTTGGGTTGTTCCCAGGGAAAGGAGTGAGCGCTTGTCCTCCGGTATCTTTGGTCCATGTTGAGATAGACGAAATCCTGCGCCCAATAAGGCTCCAACTTTCCAGGAACCTTGTCGATGCCTTTCATAAACCCCGGCTTGGGTCTATTTGAGATCAAAGTCTCCTTGTTTTCCTTTAACGGGATATTCCACTCGATGCCCCTGTGAATATCAACAATCTCTCTTAAACGCGGATTTTGCCTGAGATAATCCCAAATTTCCCACAGCGGTGGGTTCCAAAGGCTTTTATGGGCCTTTTGAATCACTGCTCTTGAACTGGTCTTGCCCACACCCTCGGGCAAACGTCCTGTCTCAAGAAAAGGTTTTCTATCCTTTTCCCGCACCCAGAATGTCTTAGTGAAGACCTTAGCATCGTCTTTGGGATCAGGCCGGGACGCCAAAACCAGCATGGTCTCTTGATCAGAAAAGGCAAACACACGATCAGGGAGAGCCACGGTTTCAATATTTATATAGTGTCCGGCAATGCGATCCTGGAGTTCGCTGTACCTCCCGCCAATGATAGCCGATTTCGGCAACACAAAACCGAACATTGCAGGCGGGTTCTCCAGGACGCGCTGCAATATTTCATAAGGTTTGTGAACGCTTCGAATCCGGTTACCGTAGCGTTGCCGCTCTACTTCGTTGAAGTCTTCAAAGGGCGGATTGCATAGCACGACCTTGCATTTAGACAGCTCTTTTTCCAGCACGTCAGAGCCAAAGATGTCCTGAGAGATAATTTTCCAGCCGTCGGGATTCGGGTAATCTGCCAACATCAGGGAAAGGCGGCATACTTCTGCGGCAAAAGTGTCCACTTCAATGGCTTTTAGCCTTTCCTGGAGGTAAAAATGTCTCTGGCTGTCGGTCCAGGAAGCGGGTAACAGGTCTCTCAGACGGCGTAGGGCGGCAACCAGGAAAACGCCATGGCCTGCGCAGGCCTCCAATACAAAACGTTTATTCCGAGGCAGTTCCTCGAAAGGCAGCCGATCCACCATCAATTCGGCAATGACGGCAGGGGTGCTGTGAATACCCCACTCCTTCCGCGTCTCTTTGCGCACGAGGGTATTTTCGCCAATAAATGCCAGGTCCTCCACGGAAAGATTCTGGAAATTGAATGCATTTCTGAGCCGGTCCCAAACCGTCTGCTGGGTATTCGGTTCATCAATCAACCTCGCCGTTCGCGTTTCATAAAGACCATAGAACTGCTGGACTTTATCAACGATAAATTGTGCGTCTGGCGATGACCAATCTCCCGGGTGCCGTTTATCGTTGAATATCTTTGCCGCAAGAAACCGAAAAACAAGGCGAAAGAGAGCCGTATCGTCGGGTTTAATGCCGGATGTCGCTTTCTTATGAGCAACGACTGCCTGATGAAGCGTGTCCTTAAGGAGGCGGTCCAATTTTCCGTGAATCACACCTTTCAGAGCAGGAAGGAATCCGGCATCAACAAAGTCCAGTTGAAGCGGCGTAGACACCGGAGAGATGGCCTTTGCCCTGAATACTGATGTGGGACTCCATTTATCTCTGTTGCTCTCAAACGCCTTAGGGATATTACGAGAAGGTATGGTCTCCAAGTCAATAGCCTTACCAACAGCTTCAATTCTGTAACGGATAATTCGATCTTGGTAGACTTCAAAGAACATTGGAGCACCGAGGGCATGATAGGAGGATACATATTGGGGCCCCACACGACCGTTTGCCTTTAACACTCCGATGCAAGCGCTTCGATAGGAAGGAGGCCACTGCCCAAAAGCCGCCAAGGGGACTTGAAGCTCTCTTGTCCTATTCAAGGATGCATCATCAAAGAAATAATCCTCCTGCAATAGGCCACCAGAGTAACCCAGGCGCTGCAATTCATTCTTTACGATTTGAAAGGCGGTCACCCCCATCGTTAGACTCCTCTCAGCCCTTGCGGTCATGATTTGGCACGGCCTTAAGAAACTGCCTTTTTCGTTGCCAGATGGCGCTTGTCTTGCTGCAACTTAATAACCTCAGCTCCGATTTGTTCTGTATCAAACCTAAAATACTGCTGTTTTGTAATGGCGCTGAAGTACTTCCCTTTCTCAACAACGATCATGTCTTCGCCATCGGTATAGATAATCAATCTCGAAAGTGGTTCATCATCTGGCAACATCTGTGACAGGCGGTCAATGCCCAATCTAACTTTCTGGAGACTCAAACCATTTCTCCGAAGCGAAACCAGGACCCTCAACTTGATAATATCTTTGAATGAATAATAGGCGCGTCTTCCGTTGATCTCAGGATTAATAAGCCTTATTCGAACCCAATACTTCAATTGGTTCGAGGTTGCCCCAGTCAATTTCATCACCAAATCTGTTGTATATACATTCGCCATATTATTCTTGGTTGAAAAAAGCTTATATTTGATATTTTTTCAACTAAAGTGACTGAAAAATCAGCTTTAGTCAAGAAAAGAATTCTAATCGAATGTTAATTGGGGCCGTTGGTGCAGAAAGTGCGTAGCTCTCAAGCGCAGTCTTCTCTCTTTGGCCTTTTTTGTCCAGAGGAAACAGCCCAATTCACACAGGATGTCGTTACCGCCAGGTAATGCGGAACCTTCGTACCTGAGCACCCCATCTTTTTTTCAGCCATCTGACAGAATAGTACCCTCGCTTTGGCTACGGCTCAGTTCCTGAATTCAGACCGCGAGTGAGACCGTTGACCAACAGGTTGATCGTCAATAGATAATTTATGCCCTCATCTTACTTTGCCTCGTTTTTTCTGAATCTAGTTTGTTAAGAGCGTTATATTTCCCTATATTTCCCCATATTTCCCTCATCGGCATGAGGTCAGGCGGAAAGGAGTCGTTCAGTCTCACGCTACTTTATAGACTTTGTCGTTCTCCCGCACCCTTTCTTTTACCCTGATGCCCACTTCGTTTCCCAGTCCTGCTTCGTCCACCGGCTGATTCTCTATCTCTATACTGGCAACTGTCTCCTCAAAATCGGTGGTATGACCCTTAAAGTGGAGTGTGTCTCCGATTCTGATAACCCCGGACGTGACTTTGATGGCGGCCACACTGATCTTGACATAGAAATTGGTGACCCGTCCCACTTGTTCTTCTTCCATCTCCCACCTCCAGTAGATACGTCAACATTGAACAAGACTTGCCTTCAACGGAAAACCAGGCAACGATACGACGTAGGGGACGACGTAGGGGACGTTCGTTCCGAACGTGCCTAAAGTCTTTTCAGCCATAGCCTCTATCTCAGACTCTTAGCACCATGAAACATTTCCTGCAACACATAGGCGATCTGGTCCTGATCAGCAAGCCCTGCGCACGCTCTGGGCGGATGGCCCCCTTCTACTTTCCCGTCAAGCACGCTCGGAACGAACGTCCCCTATTTCGCTCGTCCCCTATTTCGCTCTCGCAGGAAGATGCGGTTAGGAGTAAAGATAGGCAAAGCAAATCGAAACAGTTTTGGGGATGGCTGCGGATGCCGATGTATAGCAGAAATCTGTATTCCAAGGATTATGACCTATAAGGTCGCGGAAGTATAATATCTTTACT
>JAUWXF010000285.1 GCA_030616475.1 Desulfobacterales bacterium | reverse complement strand
GCCGAAGGCCTTGTATAGTCTATTGTAAAGATCCAGCAAGATCGTCTTCCTATCAAACATGAGGGTCTCGTAAAAAGTCAGCATTAGACGGCAAAGTAAAAAGCTCCAAATTCAAGGCGCGCAAATCCTGAGGAATGAGGCGTACTTAATTAGTACGTCGCAGTGATTCACCCTGTTAAATAGTTGTCCCATTTGTTGTGCGTGTTTCCAAGAAACCTTGCCATCCAACACCTTTTGAGATGGGTGCCCTTCATTTAACAGGGCGGGGATGCAGCGCAACGCAGAAGTTGGACTTTTTACGAAGCCGTCAAACATGAGGGATTAGGAACCGAACCGCTCCACCAGCTCTTTCTCATAACGTTGTGCCTTTTCCAGACTGGTAGAGGTTCCGCGCAGCATATTTAGCTTCATGATAAGGAAATTTAGCTTCTTGAGTTGACGATATTTCTCTTTTGTATCTTCCGTCCCGGCCAGGAGGTCTTCGGTCTTTGCGATCTCCTTTTTTAGAACCACCTCTGGAGGCACGTAGCCAGCATTCTTTAAGATTTTGTAGGCAATCCGGAGGTCCTCTGGCACGCGGGAATCGTCTTCGAGCTTAAGAGGTTGTCCTGCTCCGGGTAGGTTATCAAATGCTCCTTCCCGCATAGCCTCAAGTATACGTCTTTCAGCGATTTTCTGAAAGCAAATCATAACTTGTACAGTTCCTTATCAAGAAACAGGTTCACGATATCTTTGTCGAGTCGTCCGTCTTTTGCTTCAGCTTTAAGGATTTCGCCACCTTTCCCAGGACTTATGGCACGGCGATATGGGCGGTCCGCAGCCGTCAATGCATCAAACACGTCGACAGCGGCTAAAATGCGAGACTGGAGAGAAATTTCGTCACCCTTGAGCCCTCTGGGATAGCCGGTTCCGTCAAGGAGTTCATGGTGCGAAGCTGAAAAGAAAGGGACATTCTTCAAGGTTCCGGTGAAGGGGATATTTTTTACAATATTGTGTGTAAGTTCTACGTGGGCTTGGATCTTCTTATATTCCTTGTCAGTCAAATTGCCTTTTCTCACTGAAAGAGACTCCATTTCCTGGTCAGTCAGGTAAGGCCGCACATTTCCCTCGAGATCTTTATAGGTCCTGGAGGCTATGACCTTCAGGGTCGCGAGGTCTTCTTCCGATAGAAAAGTAGATCGGTTTAGTTTTTTGATAAAGCTCAAATCCTGTTCTATCTCCCGCTCCACTTTCTTAACCTGTTCCCTTATGCTGTCACTCCCCGGTTCATTTTCGTTATCAATGGGCCTATGCTGCCAAATACGGGTTACGCTCAAAGCATTAATGAGCGCGAACCGAGTCGCGATAGTCTCCACGGCCTCGTGCGAGAGCCTGTTTTCCTTATCCAGGATGTGCTCAGGGACACCGATCTTGCCAATGTCATGAAGCCAGGCCGCATAAGAGAGCTCTTCCATCTGTTCGGGTGTAAAAAACACATGTTTAAATGGACCCGTGCCCTCCGCATTGATGGCCAGGGCAATGGCTTTGGAATAGGCTGCCACGCGTCTGGAATGACCCGCAGTGTGAGGACTTCGAGCATCAATGGCCGAGGCAGAATAGCGAATCAAGGCCTCAAACAAGGCCTTGATGTCTGCAATCAATTTAGCATTTCGGATTGCTATGGCTGCCTGTGAGGCCAGGGACATGACAAGGTCTTTGACTGATTTAGGGTATGCGATGACAGCGCCTGTTTCGTCCTTGGCATTGATCAACTGGAGTACACCCAGGATCTGGTCCTGCGTGTCTGTCATGGGCACAACCAGCATGGACCTTGTCACATAGTCGTTGCGCAGATCAAACTCAGGATTGAACTCATAAGGTACGGTCTCGGGCAGATCGTAGACGTTTTCTATGTTAAGGGTCTGCCCTGTGATAGCCACATAGCCGGCAATACTCTTTTTTGAAAGAGGAAGGGGATAAGGCTTAAACCCGGGAGGAGGATCCGGCCTCTGGCTCAGGGTGTCGTTTTGGGTCACATGGAAGTAAAGTCTATCCTGATCTAAGATGTACAAACTCCCGCCATCTGCGCCAGCAAATTCCCTGGCTTCGTAGACAATTAATTCCAGGAGCTTTTCTAGCTCTATTTCGCTGGAGAGGGCAATTCCGATCCTATTTAGCTTCTCAATCTGTTCTTGTAAGACACGGTCTTCCGGCAATTCTTCCCTCTCGTAAAACGCGCACCAGGCGACCTGTTCGCCCGATTTGTATTTTGTCTGCGGCCTCTGCGCACTGCGGTGAACTATTGCCATTTTTTTTTACATACAGGATTTTAGAGGGGCTTTCAAGACTTTTTGGTTCATGACTCATGTGGGTGAAGGTTTCATCCCGTGCCAAGGGTTCCTTGCGTTGCGATACAAACTTGTGATATCCATGTTTCGTGTTACGAGTTGCGTGTTGCGCGTTGAAAGTTGAAAAAAGCCTTAACCCGTAACGCGCAACCAATTCCACCGCTAGTCACATAAGGTTGTTAATTAGTTTCCATCCAGAAATGGCCCTTTTTCGCAATCTCGGCGTCAATCTGCGGGATCGCTTGTGCGACGTACCGACGTACGTCTCCGCGCAATCCCTTGAGTTCCTTGACCTTGCGAAAAATTGCTC
>JAUWXF010000097.1 GCA_030616475.1 Desulfobacterales bacterium | reverse complement strand
CCTGGTTTCAGTGTTCAGGTTTCAGACCCGCCTGCCAACGCCTGGGTCACACCGAGGTTACAATGCCCGCATACACGGCAATGGCGGGCAGATCTCGCATTTCTCGTTCCTGACACCCGACACCAAAAAGTAGGAACAAAAAAATTTATCTCTTGGCGCTGGCATCCTTAAAAACTGTAAACCGAGGAATGAAGGATGCCATTTGTTTTATACAATCATCAATCATCAATCGTCAATCGTCAATTCTAGGCACTTTACCCCTTCGGTGCCGTTCCCGGTAAAGCCCGGCCTGATGCATGAATGCCTCGATGCGGGTGAGAATGTTGGTCTGCTTCTGGCTATCATATGCGGCATTTAGCACCGGAAGGTGCTCGTACCCTCTCAAGGCGTTTTTGAAGATCGGTACCGTCACATTGCCGAGCATGCAGTTGAGCACAAACAGGTTGCAGATGCCGCATATGCCCAGGTCGGCAAAGCGCCGAACACGGGTAGTAAAGGTAGCCAGGACAGGATCGATGTCATGATGAATGAAGGCTTCGCACTCCTTAAGTATGGTAGGAACATCAAGGACGCCAAAAGGCCGAAGTTCCTCACCCAAACACTCTTCCATGCGGTTTGTCCAAAACCTTACCCACTGGTTGCGCATCAGGTAGTAGAGAGCGGAGATCAGCTTTCTGTCTCTGAGACGATTCCTGACATAGTAGTGGTCGGAAAAGAGCGTGTAGCAATTCACGACGGTAAGCCCGTGGATCTTCACCTCAGCACCAAGTCTCTCAAGGATACGGATAAGGTCATGGTTGGCCCATGTGTTCAAGACCGTGTAGAATTCCCCCACGATGCCTATGGTGGGACGCTCCTGAGATCGGTCAACAGAAACACCCTCTAAGGCCTTCAACGCACGCTTCAGGGCGACAAGCACCGGACTGTGCCACCATCGCCTCCCGTCAGGCTGTGCCACGGCCCTGGCGATATCCCGGATGCCGGCTTCATAAACCCGATCGGTCTCGCCCGGGTTTCTCTCATACGGACGGACATGAAGCCGGAGTCTTTCCAAGACCTCAGAGGCCACCCAGCCTTGCCACAGCGACTTGGTAAAACGCAGGCCAAACAGGCCTGAAAACTCGTCAAAGCGGGAAGAGGTAAGGGGGGCCATGACCGGAATCTGAGACAGCCCCATACGCCTGAAAAGATCAGCGTGTCCTATACCATATTGAGAAAACCTGCAGGCCCCGTCGTAGTTTTGCATCAATACCGCAGTACGATCCGGATCAAACCACGGCTGGCGGGTCATCTTCACAAAATCCCCACAGGTGACGATAAAAGGATGACACTCCCTGCCGGAGGTGACCTGCCGGCCAAGGTACTCGGTCTCATCATCAGGCTTTGGGAGCACTCTGGCCTCCAGGCCGATGGCCTCCAAGGCAGCCTGGGTGACAGCAGAAAAGGCAAGGGATACGTATGGAAAATATATAATCCGATCTTTTAGGCGTCGCATCACGACCGGGTTGGGGGCCAAAGGGTCCAGATGTCTTGGCTTTCCCTTGATCACCAGATTGAGCGGACGGGGTGATGGCTTTGGCTGACCGGGTGGTACACTTAGGGTGTCCAAAAACGCCTCAATGCGTGTGACCATGCCTGCGTCACCTGTGTGGTCGTCCACTTCCAGGATCAGGTGAGGCTTACCACCAAACTCGGCTTCCATGTATTTCATGAAAAAAGAATCCGGCCCGCACCCAAAGTTCGTAAGCAGCACCGGAAAGAGCCGCTCATCCCCCCTCATCAGGACGAGGGACTTCATAAGATCACGGGTATTCTTCCAGACCACATTGTCATACTGCGCAGGGAGTATCACGTCGTCAAGGAGAAGCATATCGTAGGGTATGGTCAGATGCCCGGTGCGCCTTAGCTTCCTGGCAAGATGCAGGTTCAAGCCTTCGTCAAAGATGTTGTGAGACTTGCCCAGCAGGACCAAGGATCTCCCATCAGCCTCCAAAGAAGCAAGAATCTCCTCACCGCGCATTCGACGCCACAGGTCAAAGCGATGCTCGGCCTCATGGGCCGCGGCAGTGGCCTCCTTGATCCTTTTTGAGCCATGCCCAAGGGACCTGCCCAGAGCCATGAGCGCACGATCAGTCTCTTGCTTAGGATGATTCCGGTGCAAAATAGGTGCAAGTAACCTCACCATAGAACCCATCGCCGCCCGTACCATATACGGTATGGACTGGATATACGGACAATTGAAACTGCGGAGCCCCTGGTCATTCGTTTGCCTGTTGTCCACTTCGCACGCCAGCAGCACCCTATCCGCACCTTTGGATATAAGATCACATATATGGCCATAAACGGTCTTCACGGGATAGCAGGTCTCCGATGGAACATAGGAAAATCCAGCCTGAACCAAGCGCTTGTTCGTCCTGTCCGAAAGAACCACGGGATGACCCAGGGTCCTGAAAAAGGCATGCCAGAAAGGAAAATAATCATAGAACGTCAGGGTCCTGGGGATACCAATGACCGGACCTGACCCCTTCCCTGCACTATTCTCCTCATCAAAGCCTTCCATGAGGCGAATATCGCGTTCCCTGAACAGATCCGGCAGGTGACTGTAAAGGGCGCGATCAGACACCTTTTCATACCGGCCGCATAGGCTGCCATAATAGGAACGAAGCCTGCCCTCTATATAGATCTGATGGACCCGGCAAAGATTGGGACATTTTTGGCACTCAAAAGGTTTCACCTCGTACGGCCGATCTTTTAAGTAAAACCCTGCAAAACGGGTGGAGGCCGGTCTGCTGTTCCTGGCCGCCAATGCCGCACCCAGAGCGCCGGTGACATTGTGATGCTCAGAGGTGGTCAAGGGCTTGCCCAGGATGTTTTCAAAAGCAGCCGCTACACTCCGGTTGGCAGCCACACCCCCCTGGAATACGATGCGCCTGCCGATCCTCTTGGTGCCAACCACCTTCTCCAGATAGTTGTGGGCAATGGCATAGGAGAGCCCTGCCGTCAGGTCGCTCAGGTCATAGCCCACCTGTTGGTGATGAATGAGGTCCGATTCCATGAATACCGTACACCGTGCGCCAAGATCTGCCGGTGTCCTCGAAGCAAAGGCGAGATCACTGAAGCCCCCCCGGATAGACACCCTCAGACGAGCGGCTTGCTCCTCCAGAAAGGAGCCGGTCCCTGCCGCACAAACCTTGTTCATTTCAAAATCGACGACTCGCCCCTGCTCACACCTGATGTACTTGGAGTCCTGCCCCCCAATCTCAATAACGGTGTCTACCTCCGGATCCAGATGCAGCGCTGCACGTGCCTGGGCCGAGATCTCATTGATCACCACGTCTGCCCCCACAAAATCACCAACAAAATAACGCCCGCTTCCGGTCACACCCACACCGCAAACATACGCTCCAGGACCCACCCTCCCGGCCATCTCTTCAAGCCCGGATCGCACGGTCTCTACTGGTTCTCCACGGGTGTACCAGTACTGCTTGGCCACAAGGCGCCCCTTGTCGTCAATGAGCACGATGTTGGTGCTGACTGCACCCACATCCACGCCTAAGAAGACGTTGATGCGGTCTCCAGGCTCGATCCCATAATAATGATCCACGGTCTCCTGATCGGCTTTTTGGGGAATCAAGGGTTTCAGATGATCCACCCGTGAACGATCTTGCTCTCTTTCCAGCGCCGCCCGGACACTTTGAATCAGGCGGTTTACGGGCATGGTCCGGCCAGGACCCTGGGTGCCGGCCATCAGGGCCGAGCCCAGAGCACCCATGATAAGAAAATGCTCTGGAATGATCAGAGCCCCCGGGCCAAGGTCTAGGAGTCCTTCAAATGCCTTGACCACACCAGGGTTGGCAGCCACCCCGCCCTGGAAGACAATCGGCTTGGGAAAGTGCTTCCCCTTCCCAAGGTTGGTTATGAAATTTAGGGTGAGTGCATAGCACAGGCCTGCAACGATATCTGCTTTTGGGATCCCCTCCTGCTGAAGGTGGACCATATCGCTCTTGGCAAAAACACTGCACCGGCCGGAAATTTTGGCCGGATGATTTGAGCAGAGGGCCAGGGCTCCGAAATCTTCGATGCTTATGCCGAGTCGATCGGCCTGCAGGTCAAGGAACGACCCTGTGCCGGCAGCGCAAACTTCATTTAGAACATGATCTATGATAATAGGCTCCTCGCTCTGCGCGTCCCGATCCAGAAAGATCAGTTTAGAGTCCTGTCCGCCGATTTCGATGATGGTCCGGACAATGGGGTAAAAATAACAGGTGGCCCTGGCCTGAGTGACAATCTCATTCACATCCGGCACTCCGAGGATATTGCCCACCAACTTGCGACCGCTCCCCGTAGCGATTATCCCATCAAAGATTTTAAAGTTTTTTCCCAGCTCCTCAAGGCAGTCGCGAAGAATGATCAAAGGGCGGCCATCAGTGCGCCGGTATATGCCGGCCTTAATGTCTTTCGCCTCATCAATAACGACTATGTTGAGACTGACGGAACCGAGATCGATTCCCATATAAAATTTGGAATTGGGCATGATTGTGTGACTGTCTAATATTTATTGGAGGGTCGCGTTGAGTGCCTAAAGTGCCTAAAGTTAAGGAATGCGCTTTCAGCGCAACTTGTTTTTAAGACTGACCACGCCGAAGGCGTGCACATTAACTTTAGCTCACTTTAGGCACTTTAGCTCACTTTAGTCACTTCAGGGCTGAACTTCTACCATGTCACCGTTCTTTTAACAAGTCCTGAAAGGCTTTGACAACTTTTACGCTAACTGGTAAACACAAAGAATTATTGTAACCGTTCAGAGGTTCAGGGTTCAGGGTTAACATTGATGATTGATGATTGAAGATTGATGATTGAACAATGAAAAAACAATCGACAATCGTAAATCGACAATCGTAAATCGACAATCGTAAATCGACAATCAAAAGATGGTGAACTCTGAACCTGTGAACGCCTACGAATTATTATCAAAAAAGGGGGGTTCTCGTTATGTCAGAAGAGGTTGTCATCTTCGGAAAAGACACCTGACCCTTCACGACAGCAGCCCGTGAGGCCTATGCCAAGGCAGGCAAGCAAGTCAGATATCTAGATGTCGTGGAAAATCCACAACAACTCGAAGCCATGCTTGAGCACTCGGACGGAAAACGCAAGGTTCCCGTCATCGTGGAAGAGGGCCTGGTTACGGTTGGCTTCAACGGTAAAACGTGACGTGTTTAGGGACAGAGCAGGTCCCGTGGGGACTGGAAGATATGGGCTTCGCCCCAATTGGAGTATTGGAGTGATGGAGTACTGGAGTGATGGGTCATATATATCTGACTCATAAATCTCGAAATTCGAAACACGAAATCCGACACGAAGTGAAGCTTGCGCCAAACAAATCCAAAATACGAATTTTCTAATGTTCAAAACAATGCAGATTAGAATACTAAATACGGATTTTCGGTCATTTGAATTTTGAAAATTTGAAAATTGTTTCGGATTTCGACCTGCCCGCCATTGCCGTGTGTGCAGGCATTGCAGATGTCCGGCGACCGTGGCGCCCTGCCCGCCATTGCCAGACATGCCGGCACATAAGCTGAATGCTGTCTCAGGCGTCGGCAGGCGGGTGGCAGGCGGGTGCCGGCACATAAGCTGAATGCTGTCTCAGGCGTCGGCAGGCGGGTATTCGAATTTGCGGCTTACGCCTTGAAAACAGTACGGGTTTGAACGTGTGGCAAGCACCTCTAATCTGGGCAAATTAGAATCTACTTTGACGTTGCCGTGGTGGTTACCTAAGTTCTTATTGACTTCATATTCAGAATCCTATAGAGTTTGTTACTGTGGATCTGGGAAGAATCAGGGATATTGGCGTGGCTGCTGCAGCTCGGGCAGGCGAAATCCTTCTCAATTACTGGGGCAGATCTCATACAGTAGAAAAAAAAGGTGCAATCGATTTAGTGACCGAAGCCGACCTGGCCTCTGAAAATGCCATCCTACAGCTTATCCGTGCTGTGTACCCGGACCACACCATCCTGGCCGAGGAAAGTGGCGTAACTCCGGGGACAGACGCCTATGAGTGGATCATAGACCCCTTAGACGGTACTACGAATTACGCCCATCACCTACCCGAGTTTAGTCTCTCCATCGCCTTTGCTTTTGAGGGGGATATTGTATTTGGCGTAGTCCTGAATCCGGTTACCCGAGAACTCTTCTGTGGTACCCGAGGTCAGGGGGCTACGCTCAACGGCCTGCCCATTCGAGTCTCCAGCACAAAGATTCTTGGTGAGAGTTTGCTGGTAACAGGTTTTCCTTACGACCTCAAGTCCGTGATCCGCCCCTTGATTTGCCGATTCGAGCGATGTCTAATGGCTGCCCGGGGAGTTCGCCGCCTGGGGTCTGCGGCCCTGGATCTGTGTTATGTGGCCTGTGGCAGGTTCGACGGCTTCTGGGAACAAAATCTGGCTCCGTGGGACACAGCAGCAGGCATGGTCATAGCCCGGGAAGCCGGGGCAACAATCTCTGACTTCTCAAATGGACCTTACAGCATCGAAAAAAAGGAAATTTTAGCAACAAATGGTCTCATCCATCAGGAGATAAAAGCGCTGTTGACCTTATCATGAAAAAAACCATTCTTGAGTCAAAGCTCTTAGCAAACAGGTTCGACTGCTTTGGGCAATATGACCCTGACGACACTATCTGCCGGAATTGGTGTCAGTTAAACATTCGTTGCGCTATTGTCCAGCATCAGTACGACGAGCTTGAAATACTGGAAGACTTTCTCGATGCTGAGCTGGAGTCCGACAGGATGCAATAGCTTTTTCAACCAGCACCAGAGGGTGGCACACCTCGAATCTTCCTGCCAGGCCGCGTCGGCTTATTCCCTCTGCAAACTGCAGAAGACACCCCGTGCAACCTGTAACAATCCTGTCTGGTTTCACCTTTTCGAAGTCCTCCATACGCCGATCCAGGATCTTCATCGATAATGGGAAGTGAGAAAGGTTAAAATCCCCTCCGTGGCCACAACATTGGCCGGGGTGGGAGGCTTCTATTAGTTGCACCCCGGGTACGGCCTCAAGGAGTCTCCTGGGTGCCTGGGTGATTCCCTGCCCGATCCTTAGATGACAAGGATCATGATAGGCAACCCGCAAAGGCCTTGTCTTATTCGGCCTCCCACCCGGCTCAAGCGCTTTAAGGTATGTCTCAAAACCAAGATGGTCCACCAGAAAGGTCATAGCGTCCATGTGCTTTTGGGCCATTGAAGCTGCGGCATCACGGGATGAAGGGTCATCCGCAAAGAGCGACGCAAGGGTCTTTAGATGTGATCCGCACGAAGCACACACGGTCAAAACAGCATCAAGCTCCATAGACTCAAACACCTCGATATTCTTTTGGGCCAGCTTGCGGGCAGTATCAGTATCACCCGAAACATAGGCAGGCAGCCCGCAGCAAACCTGGTCCTCTGGTACGACCAGGACTGCCCCCACGTGCCGCAGGATACGCACAAGGGCCCACGCCATATCCGGAAAGAGATAGTTGGCACCGCAGCCCACAAAGAATCCAACTCGTGGGCCTTCCACCCTAACGTCCGGCTCTGGTCGGAAGGCATCCAGAAAGGGAGTCCAGGCAACGTGAGGGACCGTGCTCCTTTCGGTGAAAAAGGAGAGGGGAAATCGAAGATGGAGTCCGCTCGTCTCAGGGATCTTTTTACACACCAGGGCCTGAAGGAGTGCACCACCCTTGAGCAGGATCTTGGCGGTCAAGTCCCCTTCCCTTATGCTTCTGAGGACAGCACTCTGGGACTTGCCACTTTTTTCGATCTCAAAGAGCCGCTGGCGACCCGATTGGATCATGAGGTTGGTCTCAACTCTGCTTGCACAAACCTGAGCGCATGCTCCGCAAAGAAGACACCGCGAAAGGATTTCTCCAAGACGGTCTGACCACCTCATGGTTCCCGCTTCCACACATTCCAGCAGGGCCAACTTGCCCCGGGCCACATCAGCTTCTCTAAAGGTGGTTTGATACACAGGGCACACGCTCATACACTGGCCACACCGCTTGCATCTATTCAGATCGGTTTCCATGTTAGGTTCATTCTATCATTTTAGCCTTATGAAAGAAATAGACTGGAACAGGCTTCAACGGCGGTCAAATTCTAATTTGTGTAACTGTCTGAGCGCATTAGTGAGCGTTAAGAAAGAACAGGGAGTTAGCAGATCGTTTTTTCAGTGCTGAACAAACGCCAACCTTACCGGTACTATTTGAAAAGGATTAGCTGTTCTTTCTTTACGCTCACTTGGACGCGAGTTTTACACGGGTTAGAATTTGACCGCCGTTGAAGCCGCAATCTTTTCAAAAGGCTAAATTCTTACGGTTCATTGAGTTTGTTGGGTTCATTCACTACTCATATCATACTATAGATTTTGGGAAAATTTTTATTGAAATTTTCAATAACTATAGACGAGAAACCCCGATATTACCTATTTGACTTTTCTATAAAAATTGTGGAGAAATTCATACTGAAAAACGGTAACCGTTCACGGGAGACCAACCAGACTTTAGGGATAGGAGGAATGAACATGAAGAAACTAGCGGTATTGGCCAAAATGATGATGGTGTTGTTGTTTGTTTGCGCACTGGCGAGTCCTTCTTGGGCGGGAATCAAGATGGAAATCGACGAACAGACAAAAGGAGAGGTCGGCATCTGGATGCAGACCTGGTTTCAGTGGGTTGAGGATGGCAAGGGTGAGGAAAATTTGAATGATTTCATTCTGCGGAGGGCCTATCTGTATCTAAAGGGTCAGGTGACAGACCAAGTTAGCTTTTTTACCCACGTTGCTTCGGACAAAGTCGGCCAAGAGGGGTTGGATAACCCTTCCATTGGGCTGGGAACCGGCGTTGCCTGGCGAGATCTGTGGATTACCCTGAAACTGCATGAGCACCTGAAGATTCAGATGGGCCGCATGTATGTTCCGCTGACCCGCAACTACGGCACAACCTCGACAAAGTGCATGTTGACCGCTGATCTCCCTTTTTTGCAGGGGGGCTCCCGGGGTGGTATCTTTTATGCCCAGAAGGTGGGTCGAGACGACAGTCTGACCATATGGGGCAACCCCTTGGACGGTCTCCTGCAATACCGCTTTATGATTTCCGAAGGCGTTGAGGGTGACAATAATCCTGAAGACAGCCTCCGGTTCGTCGGCCGGATAGCGTTAAGTTTGCTGGAGCCAGAGACGAGTTGGTTCAACAAGGGGACTTACCTCGGGAAGAAAAAGGTCTTGAGCCTTGGCCTCGGCTTCCAGAGTCAAGACGATCTCACCCTAGGTGGCGTTCAGGGCGAGGATAATGATGTCTGGACTGGGGACGTCTTCTTTGATCATCCGGTAGGAGACGGTGCGGTTACGTTCGAAGCTGCCTACATCGATATCGAAAATGTCACTGGCGGTGCAGCGCCTCTGTACCACGACATGGAAGCCGGGGACGATGCTAAGAACTGGTACATCAATGCAGGCTATCTTCTGCCTGGCTCCATCGGCCCTGGCCGTTTACAACCATATGTCCGTTATGAAACAGTGGATGTTGATAAGAAAAACGAGACCGATTTCTGGAGTGGTGGATTTAACTATTATCTCAAGGGGCACAACGCCAAGCTAACGGCAGATTACATGCACGTTGACCCAGATAACGATGCCAAAGACGACAGGGACATCTTCACCTTTCAGATTACCGTCGGATTTTAGTTAGTGCCCATCCGGAAATGAATCTCACAACACTGGGCACTGGCGTCAGTTTCCAATTCAGAAATGAGCAATTTTTCGCAAGGTCAAGGAACTCAAGGGATTGCGCGGAGACGTACGTCGGTACGTCGCACAAGCGATCCCGCAGATTGACGCCGAGATTGCGAAAAAGGGCCATTTCTGGATGGAAAATAGTTATACGTTAATCGTTTAGGGGTTGCGCCGCCCTGCCCGCCATTGCCCTGTATGCGGGCATTCTAGCTTCCCTGCGAGCGAGGCGTTGGCAGGCGGGTCGTTTCGTACGACGCCCGCCTGCTAACGCCTGAGATAGTATTCAGCTTATGTGCCGGTATCTGTGGCAATGGCGGGCAGGTACGAGCCGCGCAACCGCAACTGTTCCACTCAGGACGTCAGATGGCAGATACGAAGTTGGAATAACAATGGGATCAATATCAATATCAAGAACAGGTTCATTTTCATCACCTTAGGTTCTTACTAAGGGGAGAACAGACCGTGCCCATTTATGAGTTTTATTGCGAAGACTGTAATACCATATTTAACTTTTTCTCACGCTCCGTGAACACCACGAAACGGCCTCTCTGCCCCAGGTGCAAACAAAAAAAGCTGAAAAGGCAAATGTCTACTTTCGCCAGACTCACGGGGGCAAAGGAGGAGGGCGATCTGGATGATCTGCCCTTAGATGAGGCCAAGATGGAAAAAGCCATGAATCTATTGGCCCGCGAGGCCGACACAATCAACGAGGATGATCCGCGCCAGGCTGTCAGTTTGATGCGCAAGCTCTCAGATGTAGCAGGTGTTGGTCTTGGGCCTGGCATGGAAGAAGCCCTCAAACGCATGGAGGCAGGCGAGGACCCAGAACAGATTGAGGCTGAGATGGGGGACCTGCTTGAACAGGAGGAACCTTTCGTAATCGGGGAGAAGAAAGGACGGAGGGTGAAACGGGCTACACCACACCGTGATGAGACCCTCTATGAGCTTTGAACAACCAACAGGCCTGAAAGGCACCCTCCCCCTCCCCCCAACCCACTCCCTCCAGGGGAGGGAAGTTTCTGGATGGACAATAGTTAAACGGCCTTCGAAACGCTTTTTGAACAAAAATGCATATCATCCTTAACTTTAGGCACTTTAGTTCACTTTAGGCACTTTAGGCACTTTAGACACTCTTTAATTGAGGATACTTGCCATGACAACAGAACAGGTCATGTTGAAAGCCCCAGATATTGACCGGATCTTGACACGAATGGCCCACGAGATCCTGGAGAAGCACAGAGGGGCGGAGAATCTGGTCCTGATCGGCATCCGGACTGGTGGAGTGTTTTTGGCCGATCGGATAAAGACTAAAATTCTTGCCATTGAAGGTGAGGACATTCCCAGAGGAGATCTGGACATCACACTTTACAGGGACGATTGGACCCGTATAGGCCACCAGCCCATTGTGCAAAAGACGGAGCTCCCCTTCTCTCTGGACGGAAAACAGGTGATCCTGGTGGACGATGTCCTTTTTACCGGCCGTACAGTCCGGGCAGCCATGGATGCTTTGATCGATTTCGGCCGTCCGGACCGGATCGAACTGGCCGTTCTGGTGGACCGGGGTCACCGCGAGCTGCCCATTCAGGCCAACTATGTCGGTAAACACATCGAGACGATACATGACACCATGGTCAATGTTTATTTGGAAGAAAAGGCAGGACGGGATGAAGTGGCTGTCAGTGCAAAATGAGGATTGTATAGGAATTTCCTTTTGCTGCCTTGCAGGCCCGCTTGCCATCCTGGCACTGGCGGGCAGGTATTCGTCAAAGGCCTGCCCTGGCGCGACGTGCTCAAATCAATCTACTAAGCCTATAATCCAGGTCTGGGCCAGGGGTTGCGAGGGGTGGCACAGGCCAAGCTTTGCTTGCCTGTGCATATGCACGGGCAACCTCTGGTTAGCCCGTGGCACCCAGCGCGATGCAATGCCGTGGAATTAATGCAGCTTTTTCGGGCGGGCATAAAGCCCGCCCTGCCCGCCCTGGCGCGACAGCTATAACATTGATGTGCCGTCCCTATCATCCCGGTCTGGGCCAGGGGCGCGACAAGACTTTGAGAATCACACCAGGTGGCAACCCCGGTCTGGGCCAGGGGGTTTACCCCATAAGCGCTAAGTTATTTTTGCACCGGATGGACTGTGGAAGGTTTACTGAAAAAAATGAACATCGAACATCGAACGTCCAACATCGAATGTTGAATGGGAAAAGATGAAGAAACAGACTTATG
>JAUWXF010000263.1 GCA_030616475.1 Desulfobacterales bacterium | reverse complement strand
TGTAGCCCTTTTGTTGTACTATTGTCTCTCCTCGCTTTACCGACTGACTCACCCCGGCCAATGAGAGATTCAATCGCCTTGCTATTTGAGCCATACCAATACCAAGGTCTCTTACCGCCCAATAGCACAACAGGCTTTTTGCCTTAACGTGCACAAGAATCATAATTTCAAATCTGTAAATGTAAAGGGCGTCCCCAAACTCCCCCCCAATATCCTCCTACGCCTCGTAGAGTTCACTCAGCAACTTGTAAAACCAAGGAGGCTTCTGTAGTATTACGAAAATCAAGATCAAGCCAACAATCGGGACGGGGATAACCGCATCAACGATAGACAAAACTACGAGGCCGATGAGACATCGCGTCTTGAGTGTCATGAAGCCTCCAAGCTCTCACGTAGCAAATGTTTTGTGACAAATGGGGGCCCTTCAGTTTTGCAGGTTTCAGTTTGAGGTTCCATGGGTCCGCTACAACGCTCAATTCCTCACAATCTTCATCTATCTTCCACTTTATTGCCATCATGAACCGGCTCTAAAAGGATTACTTAGAAACTGTAAAACTAAGGGGCGTTTCCAAGTTTTTAAGGGTTTCTTGTACCAAGGGACAACTGTACGAGATTTTTTTCTTTTCAATGAAAACACCTCCTTTCTACGTCATCCAAGTCGTCATTGCGATCAGTTCATGACCGTCAGGGCACTCAAAGCCCTCACCTCCAAACATCGGTGGATTTTGCTTCTTTGCGAATAACCTTTTCATTTCACCTCCTCTCAATTCTGGCTTTAAGTCAAATGGGCTCCTTCCATGTCCAACAGCGGTTGGTTTGAGTTCACTGCGTTGATAGGTTTTATTGCACGGTTTGCATTTGATCAAACCTTTACCGGCTTCCAGAAGATCCGGGGCGATATAACCAAAACGACTGAATTTTTCCGCGTTTAGGATCAGGTCGTCGGATGATGATCTTAATAAGTTCAATATTTCAATAGCTTCTTCAACCTTGTGGTCTGATGCAAGATGGTTGAGGGTGTCTTGAACATCGGACAAATCGAACTCAAAGGCCGCATTTTCGGTTTCGTAGGTCACTGTTGTCATAGGATCGGGATCTCCTTTCTTGTTTTTTAAACAGGTAATTGGTCACCGTGAGAATAACCCCAGTATAACATCGTTGGGGGGACGTTCGTTCCGAGCTTGCCTAAAGTGTTTTCAGCCATAGCGTCTATCTCAGACTCTTAGCACCATGAAACATTTCCTGCAACACATAAGCAATTTGGTCCTAATCAGCAAGCCCTGCGCACGCTCTGCACGACGTCACCCTTCTACTTTCGTCAAGAACGCTCGGAACGAACGTCCCCTATCTCCGTCCTATCTCATGCTGTACCCCAGAGTACCCATTCAATGCTGAGCCCAATTCTAACCTGGTAATAGGGGACGCCCATTTGGCGCGTAATTACCATTTGGCCTTGACTTTTTGGTGATAAAAGGAAATGTGGGTCAGCCAGTACACCCTTGACAGGCAAACCTGGTATATAGCGTCCATCAATAAGCAAGTAACCGGACAATACATTACATATGACCGTAGGAGACTGTCATGCTCGATCCGAATGAATCAGACCTCAAGAACATTTGCAGAGAATTATTGGGCTCGTTTCACGGAGCTTTGTCGTGGAAGTGGGACAGCCGGTTTGAAACTGTTCTTGCTGAGTTCTCTGTGGATAATAAGGGCAGCGTTCGCTCGATCTTGGAGCGCTATCTCAGCATTGTCTGGGACAGCTCAAACATCGGTAAAGCACCTGATACCGTACGGACGATCGCCAGTCATCTCGGTGGCCTCGGGTCAGGACAGCTGCTTTTTGCCTCGGATCCGAACCAGGATGCTTTTCTTTTTGGTGCCTGGTGGCCCTGGGGTGACGGAAAGACCATCTCTCTTCGCATCGCGCCATTCGACAAGAAATCATCCGATGCAGAGATGGCCGAACTCATTAAACTGTTCAAAGGCTGGTTCGGGCTCTAAACCGTCTCCCTTTTCCCACTTGTCTCAACAGAGACACGACCTTTATTGAAAAATGCAAAAAGGAGGAATCTATGCTCGGGTTGAAAAATGATTACAAAGAAGATGTTGAACGTGTGACGGCCATCTTTGACACCAGTCTTGGGACTTTTGAAGCTGAACTTTATGCAAAACGGTGTCCTGAGACGGCATGGAACTTTGTCAACCTCGCAGAAGGAAGACAGGAGACCGAACGGGGAGGAAATTTCTATGACGGTCTGACTTTCCATCGGGTGATTGAAGACTTTGTCATTCAGGGTGGCTGCCCCATCGGAAACGGAACAGGCGGGCCCGGATATCAGTTCGCCGACGAATTTGATCCATCCTTAAAACATGATAGTGAGGGTGTTTTTTCCATGGCTAATGCCGGGCCAGGGACTAATGGAAGCCAGTTTTTTATTACTCTTGCCCCGACACCGCATCTGGATGGAAAACACTCGGTCTTCGGAAGAGTCGTAAATGGAATGGACGTAGTGAAAAGGATCGGTTCAGCGGAAACAGGCCCAATGGACAATCCCATCGAGCCAGTACTCATGAAGAAGGTTACCATTCGGCGATAGGGCGTCGCCAAACTCACAAACTTCCTTCATCAACCAGTTGTGAAAGCTGAGAGAAAGGAGCTTAGGAACGCTCGGAACGAACGTCCCCTATCTCGTTGCCTGATCAGCCGAACCGCCGTATACGCGACCCGTACGTACGGTGGTGTGGGAGGGTGAGGTCGTGAGGCCTCTCCCTATCCCGCTAGAGGCTTATTTAAGTTGAAACGACGAATCGATCTTAGAAATCTTTAAGCCTAGATGCGTCACCTGAACCCCGTAGCCTCCAGGCACCTCACGAATTCGCCTCCCCAAAGCTTTCATACCAAGGCCTGCCTTTATTCTTTGTACAAATTGCTCACCGCCGACAGCAATACTTCGGGTCCACTGCCTATCATGAACGTTGTTACCGTCCACCAGCAGTGCATTCACCCATTCTTTATGGGATTGCCGGAACGAATCATAGTCATCATAGCCAGTTAACCCCTCCAATTTTTCATAAGCAATGAGCACACATTTTCGGGGAGGCGACTGGATCTCGTTGTATCCCCCAAACGTCCATCCCGAAGGATGATTCACCACCCCGGCACGCACCATATTCAAATCAATATAGACCAAACACCTCAAAAGATGTTCCCCCGTTTCTATGGCTGTAGCGTGATAGCGATCTTCCCAGTACGCTCCTTTACG
>JAUWXF010000219.1 GCA_030616475.1 Desulfobacterales bacterium | reverse complement strand
GGTGTCAGGAGCGACAAACGCGAGACCTGCCCGCCATTGCCGTGTATGCGGGCATTGTAACCTCGGTGTGACCCAGGCGTTGGCAGGCGGGTCTGAAACCTGAACACTGAAACCAGGCACCAGGTGTCAGGTGTCGGAAACTGAAAAAGCAAGACCTGAAACCTGAACACTGAAACCTGAACACTGGTCAATAGGTGTAAACTACTTTATGGCGAAAATGAAGGATGCCGAAATAAGGAAAAATCCGCAATCCAAAATCCGCAATCCGAAATCACCATGGGGGGAGCAATGGCGAAAAGGTTTAGAGAGCTAAGTGCAAAAGACCTGCGGTTCCGCATTGATCCAAAGAGCCTCAAGGTTGATTCCACTAAAAAACTTCGTCCTGCCAGGCAAGGGGTGGTGGGACAAAAACGGGCCATTGAAGCCATAAAGTTTGGTATTGGGATGGCCGATTCCGAATACAATATCTATGTAGCAGGCACCACCGATACGGGTGCCACGTACATGGCCCGGGCGATCCTGGAAGAAGTGGCAAGAAAACAGCCGCCGCCGCCAGACTGGGTCTATGTGTATAACTTCAAAGAACCTGACAAGCCCAGGGCCCTGAAACTGTCCATTGGCCGTGGAAAAGAGCTGAAAAAGGCGATGGATGAGCTGATTGAGGCCCTCAAGAGCGACATCCCGACAGCGCTTAGCACCGATGATTTTCGCTACAAGGAGCAGGTTCTCCGACAGGAATTTGAAAACAAACGCCGCAAGGGCATCGATGCCCTGAGGGAAAAGGTGGAGGCGGAAGGCTTTTTGTTGCAGGTTGATCCTCAAGGGGTTTACATCATGCCGGGAAGGGATGGCAAGATCCTCCCCCCAGAGGAGCTTGCCGGGTATTCCTCAGAGGAAAAGAAAGCCCTGCGGGACAGGGGCGATAAGTTGTCGATGGAGATGAACCAGGCTATGACTGAAATAGGGAGGCTTGAGTCCGAGTATGTAGAACTCCGCAAGAAGCTGGAACATAAAGTGGCCCTCGCTGTGGTCGAGAAGAAGATGCGACCTACCCTGGGAAGATTTAGGGATCATATCCATGTGCTTGAGTACCTTGGGGCCGTGAAACAGGACATCCTGGAGCATATTGATGATTTCCGAAAAAAACCTGAGGCGCAGCCCCCAAAAGGGCCTTTTGTCGGCATGGCCTCGCCCCCGGCCATGAACAAATACAGGGTTAATGTGCTTATTGACAATGCTGAAACCAAGGGAGCCCCCGTGGTCTATGCCTCAAGCCCGACTTACCCGGCCCTTTTTGGCAGAATAGAAAAGGAGGCCCTGTTTGGTGCCCTGGTGACGGACTTTACCATGATTAAACCCGGAGTCCTTCACGAGGCCAATGGGGGGTACCTGGTCCTAAAGGCTACCGAGGTCTTGAAATGGTACTTTGCCTGGGAGGCCCTTAAACGGGCTATCAGGCACAAAGAGGTCAAGATTGAGGACCTGGGAGAAATGTACGGGTTTATCACCACCAGGACACTAAAGCCTGAGCCCGTACCCCTTGACGTTAAGCTCGTGGTCACAGGCAACCCTTTTCTCTACGAGCTTCTTTACATCTATGATGACCGCTTCAAGCAGATGTTCAAGATCAAGGCGCACTTAGATGACCGGGCCGATCGGAACAACACAAGTATCCGGGAATGCATTGGCTGTATGGCCAGGTTCTGTGAGGAAGAGGGGCTCAAACATATTGACAGCACGGGTATTGCCAGAATCCTCGAATACAGTATGGAGGTGACCGGCACCAGAGACAAGATGACGCTTAAGCTAGGGGTCATTGGCGATATCATCAAGGAGGCCAATTACTGGGCCGTACAGGAGAAAAGGAGGTACATTGGTGAAAGCCATGTAGAAAAGGCCATAGAGAAAAAGATCTATCGCTCAAACCTGATTGAAGAGCGTGTCCAGGAACTGATCAAGAAAGACATCTTCTGGATCGAGACCGACGGTCACAAGGTGGGCCAGATCAACGGTCTGAGCATTTTGCAAACAGGTGACCACATGTTCGGCAAACCCGGCCGGATTACGGCCAATGTGTCCATGGGAAAAGAAGGAGTGATTACGATCGATAGGCAGTCCCGGTTGAGCGGAAAGATCCACACCAAGGGCGTTATTATCCTGAGCAGTTACCTGCGAGAGCACTTTGCTCAGAACAAACCCCTGGCGCTCACTGCCAGCCTCTGCTTTGAGCAAACCTACGGCATGGTCGAAGGGGACAGTGCATCCAGCACAGAACTCTTTGCCCTCCTTTCTGCCATTGCCAATGTACCAGTCTTTCAAGGGGTTGCTGCGACCGGCTCGGTCAGCCAGAAAGGGGAGATTCAACCTGTTGGGGGGGTGACCCGCAAGATTGAGGCGTTCTTTGACATCTGTAAACACAAGGGGCTCACGGGCAAACAAGGCGTCATCATTCCCGCCAAAAGCGTCAAAGACCTCATGCTAAGAAAGGACGTGGTAGAAGCGGTCAAGGATGGCAAGTTTCACATCTATCCCATAAAGACCATTGAGCAGGGGGTTGAAATACTCACCGGCACGAAGGCGGGCAAAATGCGCAAAGATGGAACCTACCCCAAGGGGACCCTCTTCCGGTCGATAGATGACCGTTTAAAGGACCTGGCTGAAAAGGCCAGGGCATTTGCCAAGGAAAAACAGGAAAAGCAGGAGTGAGTTTGGGTTGACATCTTCTTGCTTCTATAAAATAATAAAACAAATAAGCAGCCGAGGGGGTGCCCAGCAGGGCTGAGATCAGACCCCTTGAACCTGATCCAGGTAATACTGGCGTAGGGATCGGCTAGGTATTTTCGCGCATCACCTGAGGCTGCTCTTTTGCAGAGCGGCCTTTTTGTTTAAGGAGGAGGGAGTGCCATGACCCAACTAGAGATGGCGAGGAAGGGAAAGATCAGCCTCCAAATGGAGCAGGCAGCTGCCGCTGAAAACATAAGTGCAGAAAAACTGCGACAGCTCATCGCCTCCGGACGGGCGGTTATCCCGAAGAACAAGAGGCACCAATTTGAGCGGGTCCTGGCCATTGGCGAGGGCCTGCGTACCAAGGTCAATGCCAACATTGGTACCAGCGGTCTGTGTTGTGGGGTGGAACAGGAGCTTGAGAAGCTGGAAGCCGCTGTGGCTGCTGACACCGATTCAGTGATGGATCTCTCTACCGGTGCTGATTTCACGGAAGTGCGCCGGATGGTATTGGAACGCTCGCCGGTGATGGTTGGGGCAGTGCCTATTTACGCGGTGGCCATCCAGTTACGCCTGGAAGGGAAGACCTTAGCCAAGATGAGTGCCGACGTCCTTTTCAGGAGTATTGAGACCCAGTGTGCCGAAGGTCTCGATTACATTACCGTTCACTGTGGGGTCACCAGGGAAGTTGTCCGACGTCTGGAACATTACCAGCGTCTTATGCCGTCGGTAAGTCGTGGCGGCTCCATCCTCATGCACTGGATGGAGGAAAACAACAAGGAGAATCCCCTCTACCAAGACTTCGATGCGCTGCTGGACATTGCTCACACTTATGACGTTACCCTGAGCCTGGGGGACGGCTTTCGGCCGGGAACAGTGGTAGATGCCACCGATGGGCCGCAGGTCCAGGAACTCATCGTCCTTGGCGAGTTGGCCCGCCGAGCTCAGGCGCGGGGAGTGCAGGTAATCATCGAGGGGCCTGGCCACGTGCCTCTGAATCAGGTGGTTGCCAACGTGGTTATGGAGAAACAGCTCTGTGACGGAGCCCCTTTCTACCTGTTGGGACCCCTGACTACGGATATCGCTCCCGGCTACGACCACATCACTGCAGCCATCGGTGGAGCCATTGCCGCTGCCGCTGGTGCTGATTTTCTCTGCTATGTGACCCCAGCCGAGCACCTCTGCCTCCCAAATGCGGCTGATGTGCGTGCCGGGGTGATTGCCGCCCGCATTGCAGGGCATTCAGCCGATATTGCCAAGGGTCTCCCCGGAGCCATCGAGCGTGACCGGCAGATGTCCATCTATCGCCGTGACCTTGACTGGGAGGGGATGATGTCCCAGGCCCTCGATCCTGACTGGGCCAGGCAACGGGTCAGTTTGAGCTCTGACAAGGAAACCTGTACCATGTGCGGAGAGTTCTGCGCGGTGAAGCTTTCCCGGCGATTGCAGAAAAGGTCCAAGGCCGAATGAGGAGCGCTCAGCCCTGTCGAGCTTATCTATACCGGCAAAAACTAGAAGGCATGCCGCTATCTACTATGATCTGGCTGCAAAGAAGGCCCCTTTCAGCGGCTTTTTTGATTTCCCGGTGTAGGTATTCCATTGCTAGTTCATTGACCCAAATGTTCTACATTCAATTTTGGCAATTCAACATGTTGCCGGAACGTAACAATAGTTGTGAAAAACCGAATATCGAAATCCGAAACAATATCAAAATCCAAATGTTCAAAATTCAAAACAAACAAAAACAGTTTAGCCCTGTGTCTTTATGTTTTGGTCATTGATATTTTTGTCATTCGAATTTGTTTCGAATTTCGATATTCGGATTTCGGATTTCCCCGTCTCTGATAAATGTATTAAATATAACCATTTTGG
>JAUWXF010000052.1 GCA_030616475.1 Desulfobacterales bacterium | reverse complement strand
GTTTGCGGCATCTCGGGGGCAGCTTCTGACAGGGCATCCAGTCGGGCTAATCTCGGCATGAATCGTCACATATCATTAAACCATGGCAATGGCAAGTTGGTTCTTTAGTTATTTTTAGATGTTATGACACTTACTTATTTATTTATGAACGTCCCCATATTCCTCTCAATCTTGTCCTTCGATGCCAGCTTACCCCCAACGTCCTGTTAGACTAGTAGTTTTCCAATCAACAAATCAGGCATTCCCGATCCTTAAACCCATGATTCTCCCAATGGCGTCGTGGCGTCGTATGCGCTATAGGCCTTAAAATGTATAGGTATATAAACCGGTTGAGTTGGCATCCTGTTTTCAAGCCAATCATGAGTCAAGGCTCATTGCATGAATGATATAACTGAGTTGCCAAGACAGGGACGATCTTTGACAATCAGGGGATTGAATGAGGAATGGGATGGATTTTTTTATGATCACGATTCCTTGCCTCAGTAATTATGCGTCAACCACAACCAAAAGGTTGGCATGAAGTGAATAACCAAGACCCCGTTTCTCATAAGGAGAGGTGGGGTTTTGGGCTTTTTGGCCTAGTGGCTACGCCGCTCAAAAAGGAAATTCCTGTATGGAAGCTTACAAGGATGCCCGTCTTCTGATTATTGACGATGACCACAACCTGTGTGATGTCCTTCAGGAGAGGATCTCTACTTGGGGAATACAGACGAAAGCTATTACCAGGCCAGGGCTGGTTGCCAATCAAGTGAGGGATTGTTCTTACAACATTGTGCTTCTCGATATTGTCATGCCTGAGAAGTCCGGATTCGATTTGATTCCCGAAATACGCAAGTTTTGTCCCGAAACCAAAATAATCATTATGACCGGCTATGCTGACAAAGAAAAGGCTATCAAAGCCCTCAGACTGGGCGTCTTTGACTTCTTGGAAAAACCGATCAAAATGCAGCTACTCTCTTATGCGGTCAAGCGTGCCCTGGATACGCAAAAAATCGAACTGGAGCTTAAGAATACCTTCAAAGAGCTACAACGCAGCCAGAGTGACCTCCTAGCTCATAAACGGAGGTTGGAGCAGGTGAACGAGCAGCTGACGGAAACCAATAAGGCGTTGTCAGTCTTGGCGGAAAATTTAGAAAGGACGCGTGAGCATTCGGAGAAGCGGATAATCCGGAAAATCAGGTCATTGATCATACCTATTGTGGAAAGGCTTCAGCGGGACAAGAACCTAAAAGGGTATAAAGCTGAATTGAGTTTGCTGGTAGGTCATGTAGAAAATTTGACATCGGGCCTGGCCAGCGACACAAAAATCGCTGATAGCCTTTCTTCCGCCGAGCTGCGTATTGCCTCCATGATAATGAACGAGTTAACAAGCGAGGAAATAGCCAACCAGTTACACATTTCTCTCAGCACGGTCAAAACCCACCGGAGGAACATTCGCAGGAAACTGAATCTCAATCATTCCGACCTCAACCTCAGGGCCTATCTTAAGTCCAGGATGAGGAAATGGTAAAAATTCCCACGGATCCTTGCTCTTGAGCCTGTTGCACGGGCTGCGGTTTCACCTTGTACGACCAATGTCACCTTACTGTTTTTACTCGTTATTAACGAAAAAGTGGGGACGCTTCATACCCATTTTGTCCCCCCTAAAATCCCCCTTGTTTTTTTATAGAGTTCCTATATGGAGAAGAGGTAATACTTATCTTGATCTTCATACCGGTGCCTGTGAGGATCCCGCCTATAGAGAGCGTATATCAGAAATCGAAGAACGAGGCCGCATCTACTACAAAGCCCCAAACTGATCTGATGTTATCAAGAACCATTATTAATGGAAATACCACGGCAGCTTACAACGATGCCCGTCTCCTGATCGTTGACGATAACCACAACCTCTGTGATGTCCTTCAGGAGATGATCTCTGCTTGGGGAATACAGACGAAAGCTATTACCAAGCCAGGGCTGGTTGCCAATCAAGTGAGGGATTGTTTTTACAACATTGTGCTTCTCGATATTGTCATGCCTGAGAAGTCCGGATTCGATTTGATTCCGGAAATACGCAAGCTTTGTCCCGAAACCAAAATAATCATTATGACCGGCTATGCTGACAAAGAAAAGGCTATCAAAGCCCTCAGGTTGGGCGTCTTTGACTTCTTGGAAAAACCGATCAAAATGGAGCTGCTGTCTCATGCCGTCAAGCGTGCCCTGGATACCCAAGAAATCGAACTGGAGCTTCACAAAACCCTCAAAGAGCTGCAACGCAGCCAGAGCGATCTGTTAACTCATAGACGGGTTTTGGAGCAGACAAGCGAACAGGTGTTGGAAACCAATAAGGCGTTGTCAGTGTTGGCGGAAAATTTAGAAAGGACGCGGGAGGAATCGGAGAAGCGGATAGTCCGGAAAATCAGGTCATTGATCATACCTATTGTGGAAAGGCTTCAGCGGGACAAGAACCTGGAAAGGTATAAAGCTGAATTGAGTTTGCTGGTAGGTCATGTAGAAAATTTGACATCGGGCCTGGCCAGCGACACAAGAATCGCTGATAGCCTTTCTTCCGCCGAGCTGCGTATTGCCTCCATGATAATGAACGAGTTAACAAGCGAGGAAATAGCCAACCAGTTACACATTTCTTTCAGCACGGTCAAAACCCACCGGAAGAACATTCGGAGAAAACTGAATCTCAATCATTCCCACCATAACCTGAAGGCTTATCTCAAATGCAGGATGAGGACCAAACGTGAGTCACCCCAGGAATTCCGTACCCCTCTGTTCAAGCCCTCTCCGTTATACGCAAAGTATTCCCCCTGATCCTTGCTCTTGAGCCTGTTGCACGGGCTACGGTTTCCCCTTGCACGACCAATGCCACCTTACTGTTTTTACTCGTTATTAACAAAAAAGTGGGGACGCTTCATACCCATTTTATCCCCCCTAAAATCCCCCTTGGTTCTTACATAAGTCACTCTCTAACTCACTTTACTGTTTTTGCTCATTATTAGTGAAAAAGGGGGGTGTCTCATGCCCATTTCATCCCCCCTGAAATCCCCCTTGTTTTTTTTATAGAGTTCCTATTCAAGGACTCGGTAGAAAAGGTCCGCGGCTACGCCGCTTAAAAAAGGAAATTCCTATACTATCAAGTTATAAAATCGCTTCGCGATTTTATGAACGTTCAAAGTATCGTTATGGGGTGACAGTACCCGTTTGATGGAGAGCGGGGAATTTCGAGAATAGGAAAAGATGAGACAATGGAAACTGAGCGAAGGAAATTCAGGCGATTCTTGGCGCAAAACGCGGCGTTCGCCGTCTTGAGGCCTCACTTTACTATGTTGGGGAAGATCAAAGACATAAGTAGAGGTGGCCTGGCCTTTGAGTATATTGCCCACGAGGGGCAGAAGAGAGGCTCGTCAGAAATAGATATCCTCATAACCGGTGATCGTTTTTATCTACCCAAAATACCGTCCCAAAAAATATATGATATCAAAATAGGTGAAGAAAACCAAACATTGATTGATCGTTTCGAAACGAGGCGGTGTGGGTTGCAGTTTGGGGAGCTCACCGAAGAGCAGGCGGATGAGCTGGAATTTTTTCTCAATAACTACACAACAGGAACGGCTTGATGGACAACAGATGTATATGAAAGCACCGACGACATTAGTCGACCAATTGCGAAGCGAAGCGTAGCTAAGTTCTAAACGGCCGCAAAAGCAGCCAAACAAACATAAAAAAAGACCAACAAAATCAGATACGTGGCCCTATTACTCGAAGTAATCGAAGGGGCGGAGCTGTGTAACATCACCCTCATTTTTGTTTATCTTGTAAGTGCTTCTTATCAAGCTGAACATATATGATTCCTGCTATGGCAAGAAGACCCAAGATAATCAAGGCAATACCGTAGTACGTCATGGTCTTACCTCCTTGGGGTCGAGGATGTAACCAAATATAAAAAACAGCACGGTCACCACAAAGCCTCCCATGAATAAGGAAAAATGGAAAGTTTCAGGTTTTGCAATCGGACTGATCACCGTAACCGCAAGGATAATCTTTGCTATGTCATAGGAAAACCTAGTCAGATTATCTTTCTGTTTTTCGGTCTTGGGTCTTGATAAGTGGCATTGTTTATTAATACAAGGGGACCTTACCTTTGTCAAGCTCAAGATAGGCTGCCTATGCTGCCTTGCCAAACATATTTTACTGGGGCATAGCCTATTTCACTCCGGCTGACATCATCCACTGGGCGGGGTCACTTAGGGTAAACAACCTGTCTGCCTTTGCTCATTCCGCATTCCGTATTCCGCATTCCGCGATCGCATAGACATGGGGTGTAAGCCGGTCAAACATGTGAAACAAACTTCCATAGGCATGTCGTAGAGGCGAAGCCCTGCTTTGCGATCGAGCTTGCGACGTAAACTTATTATAGATTCAACAAATTACAGCAGGTATCGCCTGGAACCTGAAGTGGCGGAGCCTGTTCAAGACAAGGCACGCCCCGCCCCCTCTATACCAAAAAGATTCTTGAAGACTGAGGACGAGAAAGGCCCCGAGCCTTCACCTTTGAGCCTTGGCCTTTTACCTTTCAGCTTCCGGCCTTTAGCCTTGAGCTTGCGCTGCCTGCCCCGGAGGAACTATCGTAGCGGGGTGAAGCTATCCATTAGTTCCACTGGGGCCTGCCCTATGAAATGCATCACCTATTTCATCGGGGTCCATCCTGTCTTATACAAACGAAACACATATCGTGTCTGACAAAAATAGCCACATTTAGGCATTTGTCCCTTGGCTCAACGTTTTTGGAACCTGGGGTAATCTATGAAAAACACGCTCGCACAGCAAATTAGAAGCTTCATTGTTGAAAACTTTCTCTTCGGCGAATCCAACAACGGCCTGAAGGACACCGATTCTTTTCTGGAGAGCGGAATTGTTGATTCCACAGGCATACTGGAACTCGTCGCCTTCCTTGAGGAAACCTACGGCATCCTGGTGGAAGACGAAGAACTGATCCCGGAAAACCTGGACTCCATTGCCAACGTGAGCGCCTATGTCCAAAGGAAGAGCATAGGGCATAGGGCATAGAGTACAGGGTACGGCGATGGAGATTTGAGGTTTGAGGCAAAAAATCAGCTATGAGCTATGAGCTATCGGCTATAAACTCATTTGCCTCCAACCTCAAGCGGAGTGATCCTCCAACCTCAAGCGGAGTGATCCTCCAACCTAACGCCGCGAAGCGTTCCTCTAACCTCTAACCTCAAACAACAGAAATGCTAGTTCAAAATTTCCTCGAACAATCTGCCGCGCGCCTTCCACACAAGGTGGCCCTCATCTGCGGGGATGAGCGCCTGACTTATCGTGAGATCGACTACCAGGCAAATCGCCTGGCCTGGTATCTGAGGGAGCTCGGTGTCTACCGACAGGATCGGGTAGCTATCTTGCTCGATAACTCGGTCGAATCCGTGGTTTCTCTCTTTGCTACCCTGAAGGCTGATGCCATATTCGTCATGCTGAACCCGACCATGAAGGCCCCAAAGCTTTCCTACATTCTCAATGACTGTCAGGTCAAGGTCCTCGTCACCCATACCAGCAAAGCTCGGGTTGTTTCCGAAGCACTCTCTTCGACAGAATCCGTAGAGAATGTACTCTGGGCAGGAGCCCCTGAGGCAATTCCGTCATCCGACGAGTCACCCACAAAACACCACTCTCTTGTCTCTGCCCTTCGAACAATTCGAACAAGCGCAGCGATCGAACGTCTCGAACAATCGTCAATCGTCAATCGTCAATCGTCAATCACCCTCTGCCCTCCGCCCTCCGCCAACATCGACCTGGATCTGGCCACCATTATCTACACATCCGGCTCCACAGGCGATCCCAAAGGGGTCATGCTCACCCACCTCAATATGGCTTCTGCGGCCACCTCCATCATCATGTACCTGGACAACCCGGAAGATGACATCATAATGAATGTGCTGCCGCTCTCCTTTGACTACGGGCTGTATCAGGTACTAATGGCCTTCAAATTCGGCGGCACGGTGGTCCTGGAAAGATCCTTTGGTTACCCTTACAAGGTGATCGAAAAGATGATCCAGGAAAAGGTCACAGGTTTTCCCTGTGTGCCTACAGTCTTTGCCATCCTCTTGCAAGTGAAGGATTTGAAAAAGTACGACTTCAGCCACTTGAGATATATCACAAACACAGCAGCAGCCCTACCGGTGGACCTCATCAGGAAACTGAGGCAAACTTTTCCTCATGTTCGGATTTACTCAATGTATGGCCTCACCGAATGCAAGCGTGTCTCTTACCTTCCACCGGAGGAACTGGAGCGCAGACCCCAATCCGTGGGTAAAGGAATGCACAATGAAGAGGTCTGGATTATTGATGAAAATGGACGTCATGTAGAGCCTGGCGTTGTGGGGGAACTGGTGGTCAGGGGCTCTAACGTGATGCGCGGATATTGGGGCTTGCCCGATGAGACTGAACGGGCGCTTCGTCCAGGGCGGTATCCTGGAGAAAAAGTTCTTCATACAGGAGACCTTTTCAGGAGGGATGAAGACGGATACCTCTATTTTGTAGGGCGTAACGACGACATGATCAAAAGCAAAGGAGAGCGAATCAGCCCGAGAGAAATCGAAAACTGTCTTTACGAAATCGAGGAGGTTGCTGAAGCTGCTGTCATCGGGATCCCGGACGATATCCTCGGCCAGGCCATCAAGGCATACATCGCATTCAGGGACGGACAGGTCAGCAGTGAACGAGACGTTATCCGTCATTGCAGGAAAAACTTGGAAGATTTTGCGGTTCCCAAGGCTGTCCAGTTCATGAAAAGCCTTCCAAAAACCCCGAACGGCAAGATAGATAAACTCGCCCTGAAGGCAATGGAATGAAGGCTTACCACAGGAAGACAGAAGATTAGAAAAGAAATATGGTTCACCGCCCACTCGCTACGCTCGTTCGAGACACAGAGAGCACAGAGATAGAATGGGTTTTTGTTTGCGGGGAGACCCCAGAGGAATAAGCTTCGCATTCCCCGGGGCAGGTGGCCGCAAACAAAAAATTCGCTGCCCTTCGGGCAAATTAGGTTAATAATGTCACTTTGGTCACAATGCCCTTTTGAAATACATGAAAATCCCAGACATATGGGTAATTTCCTCCGGCGAAGCCGGACGGTTGCTTTTCTGTGACCGCTGTCTCCCGGCCACAGAAAAATTCCTGTCCTCCGCGCCCTCTGTGTCTCTGTGGTGAGTAAATAAAAATGAAATTCAACCGAGACATTCTAAAAATCGAACCTGACTCAGGAGCCCAAAAGATCTCCCACTTCATACGGGAAATGACCTTGAAAGACTTCAAGCGTCGGGGTGCAGTGGTCGGGCTGGGCGGGGGCATTGATTCTGCTGTGGTGGCTGAGCTCTGTGTGCGCGCACTGGGCAAAGAGAAAGTTCTGGGCCTGTTGCTTCCCGAAAAAGAATCGAATCCCATCAGCTCAAAATATGGTCAAAAGCATGCTGACAAGATGGGCATTGAGGCCATCAGAGTAGATATTACAGAACACCTGAAATCCCTTGGCGTCTATGAGAATAGAAACGCTGTGATCAAACGGATTTTCTCTGAATTTGATGACACCTTCAGGTTTCATGTTACCCTTCCCCAAAACCTTTTGGAAAAAGACCGCCTGAATTATCACTCTATCACCATTGAAGACAAAAACGGCAATAGACAAACAAAGAGAATCTCAGGAAAGGACTGGCTGGAGATTTCTGCCTGTCAAAACATGAAGCAGCGAATCAGGATGATCCAGCTCTATCATCATGCTGAAAAGAACAATTACGTTGTCGCAGGAACCACAAACAAATCTGAGGTCATGCAAGGCTTTTATGTAAAATTCGGAGACGGCGGTGTGGACATCGAACCCATTGCTCATCTTTACAAAACGCAGATCTATGATCTTGCACGACACCTGGGAGTCATTGACGAAATCATCAGCCGCCCCCCTAGCCCGGATACATACAGCCTCCCGGTCACGGACAAGGAATTTTACTTTTGCCTTGATTACGACCTTTTGGATCTCCTTTTGTACGCCTACGAGAGCCAGGTAGCCTTTAACGATATTTCGAACGTCTTGGATCTCAAACAGGAGCAAGTCGAGAGGGTCTTCAGGGATTTCAGGGCCAAAGAACGGGCCACCTGGCACCTCCGTGAACCCCCACCGAGTCTGACCGATGAGAAGAGGAGTCAGGAGCCAGGAGCCAGAATCCAGGAGGACTAGTTTTGCTTTCTCTTTATAGACTTCATATAGGCTTCTAGCATTCGACTAACTTCGGCCAGATCTCCCTTTAGCTCTTTCGTGTCACCATACCCAACGATAGATTTTGAGAACAAACTGATGTGCTTTTTGCCATACCTTAAGGTCCTCAAATGTCTTAGCTTTCATCTTATTTTCCTCCTTATTTAAGATTTTGATAAAAGTTACATTACATAGAATCTCGGAGTCAAGCAATAGAATACAAGAATCAGGACTGAATTCTAACTCCTGACTCCTGAATTCTGGCTCCTGAATTCTTGCCCCTGAATTATGAAAATCTGCACCCAATGCGTTCTGCCAGAAACCTTTCCCGGCATTAAATTCAACGAACAGAATATTTGTCAGTACTGCCGGAGTTTTAAAGGCATAGAACATCTCGAAAAACAAAAGGAAGAATACCGATTGAAATTCCAGTCGTTGCTCAGTACTCACAAATCCTCACCAGGCGCTTACGATGTCCTGCTGGCCTACAGCGGTGGCAAGGACAGCACATTCATCCTCGATCTCCTGAGGAATCAGTATGGGCTTCGAGTCCTGGCCCTGACCTTCGACCACGGCTTTGTCTCACCTTATGCCCTGGAAAACATCCGGAGAGTCGTCGAGACCCTGGGCATTGACCACATGACCTTTAAGCCCGACTTTCAGGTCATACAGAGGATCTTTCGCTTTTCTCTGGAGCATGAGTTTCACCCTCCAAAGGCCCTGGAGCGCGCAAGCTCCATCTGCAACTCTTGCATGGGGTTGGTAAAGTTCGTCACCCTCCGAACAGCCATTGAAAAGGAGATACCCTTTGTTGCTTATGGTTGGTCCCCTGGGCAGGCCCCGATCCAGTCTGCCATCCTGAAGAACAACGCGTCTTTTGTCCGAAAAGCGCAAGACCTCTTTCTTCAGCCCCTTGAGCAGGCCCTGGGGCCAAAAGTTCACACTTATTTCCTCGAGGCTCGCCATTTTGAACAAGGAGAAAAGACCAGCCTTCCGTACAATATTAATCCTCTGGCGTTCCTCACCTATGACGAGGAGGAGATCTACCAACGGATCCATGTTCTCGGCTGGCAACCACCCAGGGATACGGATCCTAATTCCACCAATTGTCTCCTGAACGGCTTCGCTAACGAGGTTCACCTGGAAAGGCATCACTATCACCCCTATGCCATGGAGATGGCCGGGCTGGTACGGCAGGGGCTTCTAAGCCGCGAGGAGGCCCTCAGCCGCCTGTCAGAACCTGTGGACGGTGAAATCATCGAGCAGGTCAAAGCCAAGTTGGGATTCTGATCAAAAAAAGCCCGGAAAGTTCAAACTTGCTCACTCAGGCACGATCCTTTTGGACGAGATCAGCGAAATTCCCCTGCCCATGCAGGCCAAACTCCTTCAGGTGTTTTTTTGAATGGTGAGGGGGCAGCGCGGCGCGGTAGCACCGCTGCCTCCAGGTCTGTCACCAGGCGCTCGCTGAAAGAGGTGTGCAAAGAAGCAGCCCGTAAGGCCGAGAGCACGGCCATTGTGGACGCCCTCTTTCATACCCAGTGGAATCGCAAGAAAGCAGCGGCTCTGCTTAAAGTTAGCTAGTGTCCATCCGGAAACTCCGGATGGACACAACGCAGTTTCCTATTCAGAAATGAGCAATTTTTCGCAAGGTCAAGGAAATCAAGGGGTTGCGCGGAGGCGTACTGTAGTACGTCTGTAGTACGTCGCACAAGCAATCCCGAAGATTGACCCCAGAGGAATAGGCTTCGCATTCCACGGGGCAGGCGCCGAGATTGCGGAAAAGGGCCATTTCTGGATGGAAACTAGCTATAAGGCCATGCTCAACAAGCTCAAAGAATACGGCATTGAGGAACAGTACCAGGAATTACTGAAGAAATGATTGACAAGAAACAGGCTTCGATGTCTTTGTAAAATCATAGCAGATTCTGGCACCCCCCTCATTCCGCCTCGATTACCCCAGTTACTTTCAGTACTCAGAATTGGCATTTTTTTCACCAAGAAATAACCTTAAGGAGGCATTTATGACAAAGAGGACCTTTAGTTTTCTATGCTTCTTCCTGATGCTGTTTCATGTAAATGCCGTTCTTTCGTACTCTGCAGAGCCCGATAGCCAAGCTAAGTTCTATCTTGGACCTGAGGATGTTCTGGAGATAGCTGTTTGGAAGGACGAGGACCTGACTAAGCAGGCGGTGGTGAGGCCCGATGGAAAAATCTCGTTTCCGCTCATTGGCGATGTCGTTGCACAAGGACGGACTGTGGAAGAATTGAGACAGGCTGTAGAAGATAAGGTCAAAGCGTTCGTCCCAGATGCGCCTGTGACCGTCATGGTTGTGCAGGTGCGGAGTCCAAAGGTTTACGTCATAGGCGAGGTTGCCAATCCTGGTCTCTATATCATGGGAGAAACCCTGAGGGTCATGCAGGCGCTGGCCATGGCCGGAGGCACGACGCCCTTTGCCAAAGAAAACGATATTCTCATCATCAGACAGGAAAATAGTCACCAGAAAACGTTCAGGTTTAAATACACCCAGGTTGCTGACGGCAAAGACCTGGACCAAAACATTTACCTTAAACCAGGTGATACTGTCGTCGTGCCATAAGATTCACGAGCAAAAAACGTTTTAATGACCAAACGAATTTTGTTTGGGCAGCAGCCCCTTGTAAAGATGACAATATCAAAGGATTATTCTCATGGAAAATGATGCGGATATTCGCCAGTACTGGATGGCCATCAAGCGGAGGAAGTTTCAGATCATCATCCCTGCCGTACTGGTCTTTTCTCTTTCTGTGATCATCGCCTTCATCTTGCCGCCGATTTACAAATCTACCGGCACCATTCTCATCGAGGCACAGGAAATCCCGCCGGATTTGGTCCAAAGCACGGTGACCGGCTATGTGGAGGAGCGTCTTCACGCAATCACACGGCTTGTCCTCAGTCGCACCAGGCTGCTGGAGATCATCAACCGCTTTGACCTCTATGATGACCTTAAGGGACGGTATGCCACAGAAGAGATCATCCAGAAGATGCGCGAAGGCATTGTCATGGAGCCCATCCAGGCAAGGGACGGACCCCGTTCAGGCACCATTGCCTTTACCCTCTCCTATGAAGGGAAAGACCCCAGGAAGGTGGCACAGGCGGCCGATGCCCTTGCCTCTGCATATCTGGAGGAAAATCTCAAGCGCCGGGAAGAAAAGGCACGGGGTACCGTTGAGTTCTTGGAAAAACGACTATCGGAGCTGCGCCTGGAAATTCAGCGCACTGAGGAACAGATTGCCGAGTTTAAGGACAAGCACATGAGCCAGCTTCCGGAACTCATACAGCTAAATCTCCAGACCATGGAGCGGCTGGAGCGGGAGATCGATGCCTCGGAGGAGCAGATCAAGACCTTGGTCAACCGGAGAATCTATCTGCACGGCCAGTTGGCAACAGTAGAGCCCATGATACATTCGGTGAGCGTGGACGGCACAAGGGCCATGACGCCAAGAGCGGAGCTGGCGACCTTGCGAACCCAGTATCTCAGGCTGAGCGCTACCCTGTCTGAAGAGCATCCCGACGTAATTGCTATAAAGAAAAGACTCGACTTTATGGAAACGGAGGTGACCACCCGTGACGATCTTCGGGAGCGTTACCGCCAATTAGAGGAAAAAGAGACCCGGCTTGCCCCTCTTGCAGAAAAGCTTTCCCTCAAGCACCCGGATGTCATCAAACTCCAAAAAGAAGTGGCGCGGCTGAAGACCGAGGTAGAGGCCCTTTCTGAAAAGCAGTCTGTGCTGGTGGCGGAAAAAGAAAAACCCGACAACCCATTGTACATCAACCTTCAAACCCAGATCGCCTCCACGCAAATGGAGATCGATGCCGCACGAAGACATCTCAAATTCTTAAAGGGAAAATACGAAGATTATCAGACCAGGGTGGAAAGCACCCCACAGGTGGAGCAGCAATACCGGGCCCTACAACGGGATTACACCAATGCCCAGACAAAATATCAAGAAACCATGGATCGACTCCTCACGGCACGGGAGGCCAGGGAGCTGGAAGTAAGCCGCATGGCTGAAAGATTCACCCTGGTGGATCCCCCGGCTGTGCCAGAAAAGCCCTATAGACCCAACCGTTTGGCCATCCTTCTCATGGGCCTTGTTCTGGCAGCAGGCGCGGGGGGCGGTCTCGGCTACATGGCCGAATATATGGACCAGAGCGTTCGTCGGCCCGACGAGATGGCCAGGGTTACAGGGAAAACTGTGTTGGCGGTGATTCCCTATCTGGAAACGACTCGGGACCGTGCCAGGAAGCGACTGAAAAGATGGATCTTTGTAGTCAGCACGGCAGCGGTCATCATCATGGGACTGGCAGCATTGAATTTCCTGTACAAGCCCTTAGACATTCTGTGGAGTCAGATCTGGAGTCAGATCATGCGCCGGTTACATCTCAATCTTTAGCTGTTTTTATCTCTCACAGAGTGCGCAGAGACTCAGAGTTTTTGATCAGATTTCCTGAGCCGGGAAATCTGATCAAGCTGCCATCCCGCTGCCGCGGGAACTGTTTACAAGGCGAACGGCGCAAATCATTATCGTTCAAAAACCGCTTTGTTCGACCAATTTCAATGAGCTTTTGCTCTAAGGATGGGAATTGCGCAATCAACATTGTCCGCCAGCGGTGGACTGATTATTTGGCCAGATGTTTCCTCCTTGCCCCGTTAAATGCTTGCCCCGTTGAAGCGGCGGCATATTCAACTGGCGGGAAGCCTATTTAATCGGGGTCAAAACATCTGGCCAAGAGAATTATCTCTGCCTGCCCCGTTAAATGCGTAGCTATTTAACCGGGGTGATCTCCTTGCCCTGTTAAATTGTAGGTGACATCTCAAGACCACTTGTGAGCGGTTATCTTCAAATCTTGACAATTTGCTATATTTAACTCGGTATTTAACAGGGTGAAGCTCGAACGACCGGAGGGAGCGGGCGAGAGAATCCAAATCCAGGAAGGATTAGGTGACAATGAGCAAGATAGAAAAGGCCTTGGAAAGGGCAAAAAAAAAGAGGCGGCATGCCGGAGAAAAGGAACCGCAGGCTCCAGCACTCAGAGCAGTACCTATCGTTAGCGAGCGGGAACCGTTGTACACCCATACGAAGGTGATCCCCCCAGACAGGAGCCATCTTGAAAAACACCGGCTTATGACATTCCTTGATGATCCTATGGCTATGGATTCTTATAACCTCCTGCGCACCAAGCTCCTGGAGAGAACCCGCGGCCAAGGCCATAATACCATTATGATTACAAGTGCCTTGGACGGCGAGGGCAAAACAATCACAGCCATCAACCTGGCTGCAAGCATGGCCAGAGAGGTAAAACAAACTGTACTGCTTGTGGATACCGACTTACGGAAGCCCATGATCCAATACTACCTGGGCTGTAACACGGAAAAGGGCCTTTCTGACTATCTCCGGGGGGAAGTGCCTGTAGCAGATCTTTTGATCAATCCGGGGTTGGCCAATATGGTAGTGCTCCCGGGCGGAAAACCGCTTTCCGGCTCTACGGATATTCTCGGTTCTCCCAAAATGGAGAGACTGGTCGAGGAGATGAAACGTCGGTACCCTGAGCGTTATGTCATTTTCGACTGCCCTCCGGTGCTTGTCGCGCCGGACGCATTGGTTTTTTCCTCTTATGTAGATGGGGTGGTCCTGGTGGTGGAGTCAGGTAGAACACCCAAGGACCAGATCCGCAAGGCTATTGATTTGCTGGAGGACAAGAACATCGTAGGCCTGGTCATGAACAAAGGGGAAAAGACGCAGAGAAGATCTTACTATTACTACTAGTAGCCCCGTCTCAAAAAGTCTCCACCTTGGAATGGCAAGATGAAATGTCTCACAAGTTCATACGTTTTACCCATCTGTCAAGGACGGGAAAATCCGAAATTCGAATACCCGCCTGCCATGCAACGTACTCAAGCAGAGAATAATGTCTGTGACAATAACATTCGCTTTGAGGCGCTACCCTGAATCTACATAAAGGCATTGCGGGCAGGTCGAAGCACGAAACAAATTCAAATGAGCGAAATATCAATAACCAAAACGGAAAGCGGTATCACCAGACCGCTTTTGTTTTGAATTTTGAACATTTGAATTTTGATATTGTTTCGGCCTGCACTGCCCGCCCAGTAGGAACTATCGTACTGGGGTGGAATGTGCAATCTATTCCTCCGGCGCCAAAAAAATCAGAACAAGAATCTTTTGCTCTGAGATCTCTGCGAACTCGAGCGAACGAAGTGAGCAGGCGAGAGACTCCTAATCATGTACGAAGAGTTTTACGGTTTTCGAGAAAAGCCATTCAGTCTTGTCCCTGATCCCGGCTTCCTATACTTGAGTGCCCAGCACCGAACGGCCCTTACCTACCTGGAATACGGACTCACGGATCAGGTCGGGTTTATCCTGCTCACCGGAGAAATCGGTGCCGGCAAAACGACTATTATCAAGCAGCTTCTCACCCAGATTGGGAACGATCTTGAGGTGGCCGTTGTCTTTAACACCAATGTTTTTCCCGAGCAACTCCTTGGGTTGATCCTCGATGACTTCCAGGTGAAGCCCCGCGCGCGGAGCAAGGCGGCCTACCTTGAGGCCCTGTATCAATTCCTGATCGACAAGTACGCTCAGGGCCACAGAGCGCTTCTGGTCCTGGACGAGGCCCAAAACCTTTCTCAGGAAGCCCTGGAAGAGGTCCGGATGATTTCCAACCTGCAAACCGGCAAAGATGCACTCATTCAGATCGTGCTGGTAGGCCAGCCCGAGTTGCGAACCCGGCTTCAGCAACCCTCCCTGGCACAGCTCGGCCAGCGGATAGCGGTGAGCTACCATCTGGCTCCCCTCAGCTCCGAAGAGACCGGACAATATATTGCTCACCGTTTGAAGAGGGCTGGTGCCGATGATGAGCAACCCTTTACGCCGGAGGCTGTGGAGCGAATTTTTCATCACTCGCGCGGTATCCCACGCACCATCAATATTCTGTGCGATGCAGCCCTCGTGTATGGGTATGCTGACGAACTGAAAACTATCGACGGTCAAGTCGTTGAACATGTAGTCCGGGACAAACAGGAACTTGGCATTTTTGTACCCTCCGGTGTTGAGCAGAAGACTCAATGCGCGGACGATAGGTTTCAAAACAACGGAAGGTTGCTCCGCCGGATTGAAAACATTGAGGCAAAGGTTAGTAAGCTTTCTGCCATGATCGAGTGCCAAATTCAGGAACAGGAACGCAGGGCGGAGAGTTACAAGGACACGCTGGTCCAGAGGCTTGAAACAATGCTGGCCGAGGAACGAAAGCGCTCGGACAGGCTTTTGATCCAGTATAATCGGTTGAGAGACAGATTGAACTTGAAGAAGCTAAATTCGCAGGACAAGAAATCTGAACCGTCTGTGGAAAAAAAGTAGGCTCTTTTTTGCCCATTCCGCCAACGGCCGAGCGATGGGCAAAAATAGCCGACCATACGGGGAAAAAGCGTGGCAAACAGATGTTTTTGCTAATGTCACGGCAACATGTCTTGTAAGTGAGACCTTTGAAAAACGCGACATTTTTTTGTCAGGCAAGGAAGGCGAAAATTTGAACCGCAGGAATACATTGGGTATTTCGAGGACTAAAATTTGAAGCCTGACGCCGCATCACGGACACGCAGTGAAGCGTTAGCGCTCATAATGGCAGTTTTTCAAAGGTCTCTAAGTGAAGGGCGGATGTATGCGCAATCCTTTTGATTCCGGAATTGGAATTTTGGGGTTATGCAAAGGTTTCAAGGCATTGGAAGGGTTTCAATCATGGATGGAATGGGAAAGGCACTTGTAGTATTGCCATATTCCCCTAATAAGATCAGAGTAAGATCGTTAGTCAACCTTACGGAAATTGCCGAACTCTATGAGGTTGACCTGGTATATCTTTACGATGGCCTGAAGGAAGAAATCCCCGCCTCGGTGAAAAAGGTTGTTCGAATCGATAACTCGTCTCAATTGAAACGTGCGATCCGGGTTTTGCTGGGTCTCCTCAGAAAAAAGCCGATTACATATCAATATTATCACTCATGGGCCTTACGTGATGTTTTACATCGTTTAGATTTGGATGATTATGATGTCGTATTCGTGGAGAGGTTGCCATTGCATGAACTACACATTGATCATCCTAATTTAGTATTTGATGCTGTTGATTGCTTCTCATCGCAAGTTGATCTTCTGAAAAGGGTCAGGGGACGGACTAGAATTCTTTACTCAATAGATTCGATTTTGATTAGGCCCTATGAGACTCGAGTGTGCAACTGTGCGTCAAGGGTGTTAGTGACTACTGAAGCTGAAAAGCTCAAACTTGAAAATCTGGGGGTGAGCGTAAATATTGAACCTCACTTGAATGGATTACAGTTTAAAATATTGGAGGAACCAAGGTTTAATGAAAGAGATTACTTATTGTTGTCGTTTCACGGAAAATTGACTTACAAGCCAAATAGGGTTGCTCTGGATGTTATTAGAGATTTCATTATTCCAGAACTAAAGGAAGGTTTTAAGCTTCAAATTGTAGGGTTTACAACCAAAGCCTTGATGAAGCAATACAAGCAGTTCGAATTCACTGGTTATGTTGATGATTTAATGGATGCTATATCAGTTGCCGATCTGGCAATTTTCCCCATAGAAGTGTGTGTCGGTGTTCAATTAAAAGTACTTGAGTCGTTGGCTTGTGGCGTGCCCTCGGTTATTACCCCCCAGATGAAACAAGGTTTGCCTCGCCCAGAGTTAATCATTGATCAAGGCGTGTTTGTTGCTGAAATAGAGAACTTTGCCGCCACGATCAGGCGTTATAAGGCCATGAGCATTGAAGATAAAAAGGACCTTTGTGTAAATTGCATAAGGTACATTAAACACATTGATGATAAGGCTTTTCGCATAAAACGGTTATGCGGAAATTCATACAAAACTATGGCTTCTCAGCATGTCAAACTTGATTCAAATGTCAACTCTGGAACAGCAGCGACTACTGATAGAATTTTAGATGCCTGGACATGAAAACGAAATTTAGCCCTAGAACTATATTCGTAATTGATCTATTGATAATCAATGCCTGTTTTTTGGGCACATTTATTCACTACCATGGACCTACCTCTATTCCAATAAAGGCTGTTTTTGTATCGGTATTCGTCGCTTTTGCGTGGTATGTCATCGCTCTTAGTTCAAATATTGCGACGCTAAATCTTGACTCAGACTTATTTACAATCTTAAGAAATACCCTCATCGGATACTCTGTTCTGAGTGTCGGTATGATATTCGTTGTGGCTGCTTTTGGCAATTTCCAGGCGAACAATAAATTGATTCTATGGTCGCTCCTTTTCGCCACATTTCTGTCTTCGAGCTTCCGCTTCTTTTGCCTCATAAGTATGAAATATTTGCTCAAAAACGCCTTTCAGAAATCCGTTCTGCTTATTGGCGGTGACAGGGTGGCCGAAACAGTAATGAATAAGATTCTGTCATCACCTGGATCGGGCTACAGATTGCATGGTGTATTGGCAGATTACTATCACGAGACGCTCCCCCGGAAATATTATTTGGGTAAATCAGAGAGGTTTTCTGAAGTAGTTAATTCAGCACGGATTGATGAAGTGATTATCGCCCTTCCATTAAGAAGGGAAGAACAGATTCGTAGTATGGTCGAAAAATGTGAGAATGAAGGAATCCGTGTTCGCATAGTTCCGGATGTGCTTCGGTTTATGAGAAATAGACTTGTTATGGACCGGATAGGCAATATCCCATTGATCGGCATCCGAACCATTCCGCCAGATCAGTTAAGGAACAAGATTTTGAAGAGCGGTTTTGACATAGTTTTCTCTTTGACAGTTCTCGTCATCTTGTCCCCTTTGTATCTGATTTTGGCGCTTCTTATCAAGTTGACTTCTCCGGGACCTGTTTTGTTTAGGCAAGAGAGGGTTGGTGCAAATAATGCCAAGTTTGTTATCTACAAGTTTAGAACGATGACTGTACAGGACAAAAAAGAATCCGATACCATCTGGACGACTGCCAATGACAGCAGAGTCACCAAGATCGGCAAATTCATGCGGAAAAACAGCCTCGATGAGTTGCCTCAATTCTGGAATGTACTGATCGCCAATATGAGTGTAGTCGGTCCAAGACCGGAAAGAGCGCGCTTTGTTGAGCAGTTTAAAAATGAGATTTTCAACTACAAAGTTCGTCATCTTGTGAAGTCCGGAATTACCGGTTTGGCGCAAGTTAACGGCTTTCGGGGGGATACCTCCATTGCATCGCGTGTCGAGTGCGATATTGAGTATGTGGAAAATTGGAGTTTGTGGCTGGATTTAAAAATTATTTGGTTAACCCTTTTTGGGAATAAGACGCACAAGAATGCATATTAGCGTAAACCACGTGGAGCACATGGCATAGCGTCGAGAAGGAGTAATCCGCAGATTAGGCAGAAATTAACCACGCTCTTTATCAACAGCTTAAGACAGAAAGATCTTTTTATAGGGGTACGATTCAATGAATATCTGCGTAGTTGGCGTAGGATACGTTGGGCTTGTGACAGGCGCCTGTTTCTCCGGGTTTGGGCTTCGGGTTACTTGTGTGGGCAGGGATGCATCCAAAATCAGCAT